>DAOPZB010000001.1:0-26084 GCA_035353195.1 Methanothrix sp.
TTTAAAATAGTCGGCCTATCAAAATTCATTTTTCACTGGATATTGAGATAGTGTCAAGATTTGGTGATTCTTCGCTATTTCCTGTGGCTAAACTGAGTTACTCGGTCTTTCCGGTTTATTCTCATCTCTGTGCCTCTGTGTCTCTGTGGTTTTGTTCAGTAGCAATAGGCTTAATTGTCGGCCTGGCCAGCCACAGAGGCGAGAGAGACACAGAGACAAAGAACTACTTCACCACCCACATAAAATAGTGAAGAGCCAGATTTGGACCATTAACTCACAAAGAATACATTGTCGTATAACAAGTCTCTCGTTAAGGCTTTTCTGCTGCTTTCCCCAGGACGTCTTCAGGGCCTGTTTTCTCTGCCAGCTTTCCTGCGAACTTGAGGTAATTGCAGGCCGGGCTTCCCAGGGGAATTATGCTGCCCCGCACGCTGCCCTCCTCGATCACCAGCTCGGCCATCGAGGGAGCCGACATGCGGGGCAATGTGGTGCTGCCCGGACAGATGAGAAGGCGCCTGCCCTTTTCGATGAGCGGGCGGTGGATGTGGCCGAAGACCAGCACAGAGACATCCATCTCCCGGGCCATCATCTCCGCGCCCACCAGGTCTGCTCCGTGCGAGGCCATGTGCACGAGGCCGATCCTGACGCCTTCCACATCGATAACCTTTCGCTCCGGCAGGAGCCTCTTTAGGGCCGGGCGGTCGGAGTTGCCGTGCACCGCCTCCAGCCGGCCCAGATCCGCCAGGGCTGAGTGGCAGCTTTCGGAGACAAAGTCGCCGGCGTGCAGGATGATATCGGCTTTTTTGACAAGCTCGGCTACGGAGGCGAGAAGGGCCTCATTCTCAAGGTGGGTATCGGATATAGCTATTATTCTGGTCATCAGACGTGCATTCTCCTCATTCCCGCCTCCACTATCCCCAGAAATTCCGCCCCTACGGCCACCACACTGTTGGTGAAAACCGAGGCATTGATCTCGAATATGGGGAAGCGGAATTTGGTGTAGTCGGACATCAGCCAGGTGGTGGAACTGGTATCGCCGGAGAAGAGATTTCTGTACTCTGGCTTGACCGGAATTACAGCAATATCCTTCTCCCGTCCGTGCTTATCGAGTATCAGGACCTGTCGCGAAGAGGGATTGGCGGTGATGGGCATCACATCTGCTCCCTTGCTGAGCGCCGTAACCGTCCCCTCCAGTGCCTCATAGGTGTTGCCGATTCCGGTGATGGGAATGTAAACGTCCCCTATCTGAAAGCTGGGGGTATTGAAGTCCCTCTCCCAGTGGCTGATCTTGTTCAAGTGGGTAAACCTCATCTCAAAAGCGCGGGCTACAAGGCCGGACCGTCCCACTCCGCCGATGATATACCGCCCGCTCCTGGGCAGCAGCCGGCTAAACCAGTGCTCCAGGTGATCCGGGTCCATCTCCTTGATCAGACGGGCATTGTCCTGGAAGTCCTGGATTGTGGAGCGATACTCCGGACAGGAGGAGTTGCAGATCCCCTTGAGCCGGGACTGAATGTCCGGAAACAGGGCGTTCAAGAAGGCCAGCACCTCCAGTTCGAACTCGGTTCCCATGGGCGACAGCCGGGACCTGGTATCCTTGTCGGTGGACTGCTTGGTCCTGGCCTTGAATACCAGAACGGAGCCCCGCTCGTACTCGCTCACCATCTTGTAGGCCGTGCCGTTCTCATTGGCGGTGATCAGCTTGATCTCCCCGCCCAGGGTGATTATGTCGTCGATGTACTTGTTGACCGCCAGCGTCTCCCCTGAGCCGGAGATGGCAATCCCCAGGTTCTTGCCCTTCCTGTAGTGCCTCTGCACCGGGTCCTCCAGTGTGAAGGGAAAGACGTTGTCGAAGTGGTTCTGGATAAGCTGCAAGAAGCTGTAGAGGGCCAGGGCGGAGCGGCCTGCCGCCAGGCCGTAGACGAACTTATTTTCCGGCGACGGGGCCAGGAAATCAGCCATGGAATCGGAGAAAGCAGCAACGCTGGCCATATCCAGGTCAAGCAGCTTCTCTAAAAAGCCGCACTGTAGCTCAGTGGCCTCCTGGAAGGTCTTAATAAGGCCTGACATAGTGGCTACCCTACTGAGACCTCACCAAGATAAGCCTTTCTTATCTTCTTTCCTCTGCGGCGATTTCAGGTGATGATCTCATGCAGTAGGCCCAATTCGTTCGCGGACCGAATCTCCTTGGCTATGCGCCTGCCGTTGGAGAGCCCCGGCTCGATCAGGTCGGAGTAAGGCGATCCGTTCATGTAGAGATTGGTTCCGGCCACTATCCTGGCGGAGATCTCGAAGACTTTGAACTCCAGCTCATCGGTGACAATTGTCTCCAGGCTGAAGGCTCCGATCATGCCTCCGAAGAGGTCCAGGCTGGTTTCGACGACCCTCTCCCCCAGCTCGAAGGCGCGGGGCAGAAGCGACTCGCGCAGCACCAGGGGCAGATTGCCGGTGACGACGAAGCTGGGGTAGATGCCGGCCTCGGCCAGCTCCTTCATGCTGCCGATGCGAAAGATCTCGTCGGCATTGGACTCCACTCTCCTGTCTATGCCCAGCATCTCCAGGGAGCCCTTGCGGAGGCGGTATCCCTCCTGCTTGATGGGCGAGTAGAAGAAGTGAATGTAGTATCTGGTGCCCAGGATGAACTCCTGGATGGTGTACTTCTCCTGGGTGCTCATCTTGGCCTGCAGCTCGTCCTTGGTCTTGGCGATGAAAAAGCCTCGTCCGCCCTTGGCCCCGTGATACTTGACTATGACCGGCCGGTCGATGTCCTCCGCCTTTTCAAATCGCATGGGCACATTGACGCCGGCCTTGAGCATCCACTCCCGCTCCATCTCCCGGTCGCTCTCCCAGGCTAAAACCCGGCGGTTTCCAAATGTGGGGACGGCGAGGGACTCGAACTTCTCTATTCCCAGATACTCGACCAATGAGCCGTGGGGGATGATGATGACGTTCTCAGAGGCCAGGTCTGCCGCATAGTCGAGAAGCGCCCTGTAGCTCTCCACGCAGACGAACCTGTCTGGCCGGGCCAATGGAAAGGCATCGTAGAAACGAGGCGGCTGGCCGATGCATATGCCGAGGGTTTTGAAGCCCTCCTGGCGGGCACCGTGGAAGATCTGCAGGCTGCTGTGCGAGCAGATGGTGGCGATGGTCAGATTTTTCTTATCGTATCCTTTCAAAATCTCGTGGATATCCTCTTTAGAAATCATGCTGATAACCCTTTGTATGTGACCTATGAAAACATAGGGTTGTCCTGAAGGTAGATAAGCCCTTCGGAGAGCCTGGGCTGGGACGATCGGCTTAAAAATAAGAAAGGATGATGATGGATTCATGCGGCAATCGATAAAGAGGGAGACAAAGGAGACGGCAATCGAGGTCCTTTTGGAGATCAATGGCCAGGGAGCTGTCCAGGCGGACACGGGCATTGTTTTGCTGGACGAAGTCCTATTCGCCCTGGGAAGGGCAGCGGGCTTTGACCTGACAGTCCGGGCGCGGGGGGATTTGCAGACGGGAGACCATCACACCACAGAGGATGTGGCAATAGTCCTGGGCCTGGCCATAGCCGGGCAGATCAATAGCGGTATGGCCAGTTGCATGGTCCCCTCCGGGCAGGCGGTGGCCACGGCGGCGGTGCGCTTTGGCCCTCCGGGATATCAGGCGGCCATATGTCTCAGCAGCGAGAGGTTGGGGGGGATGGATGTCGAGAATTTTCCTCACTTCCTGCGCGCCCTGGCCTACAACGGTGGCTTCAACCTGTTCGTCTCCGCTCAGGGTGGTGACGATAGGTGCCGCATCGAGGCCGTGAGCCTGGCAATAGGCCGGGCCATAAAGCTGGCTGCCAGGGACGGATAAGGCTCGTCTTCTTTGTGAGGACGCACAAAGGACGGAGGTTCATTATCAGGCAAATATAGCGAAGAGCCAAAACGATCCATTTCAGCGCCTTTTTCTGCAGAGAGGGCATGCCGCAGCCAGGGCGAATATCGATGCCAAAATGCCGGCGGCGTTGCTCTTTTTGGCAGTCTCATTCCCCGGTAAAATTATGATGCTTCCGTTTCGGACCTCAGGGCTCAGGCCGGATGTGCCCGTCACCTCCAGCAGAGCCGTCTGATTGGCTGCGGCCAACTGAACGGAGAAGGTGAGATTGGCCAGCTCCACTCCGGCAGGCATGAAGATGCTCGCCTTTCCGGATTTGCCGTCAGCATTCCAGGTGGTGTTGCCGCCGGAGATGCCCAGAGCCGAAAGGAGGGTGGCGTTGTAGGTGATATTGATCCTGCGATCCTGGTCGGAGTTGCCGGCGAGCAGGGCAACTGTGGCGCTCTCGCCTGCGGCGGCGCTGGCAGAGCCCAGGGCGACTCCGCGCACGGGGGCGGCGGTGACGTTGAAGTAATTTTCGAATGACAAAACGGCGTCTATGGCGTTTTCCACCCTTACCCGCAGCTCATATCTGCCGGGTTCAGCCGGGAAGGCAGAAGCATGCGGCTCCAATCTTTCCATGCTTCCCTGTAGGGTGTGATTGGCTCCACCTGGGACCATTCTGCCGTCTACCACATCTATGAATTGCAGGAGGGAGCCCTCCGGCTCGATCTTCAGTATGCGCCTGCGTTCTGTTTCATTGGCCTGCATGGCATCATAGTCCAGCGATCTATTCAGACGGGTATACTCCTCTCGGGAGAGATAATAGATATATGAGTCATCCATTATTGCGCTGATCCTCCCCTGCGCATCGAATCTCACGCCTACCTGCCGGGCAGGTGCTGTGGAATTCAAATAGAGAAGCGCTGGAATGGGATCGCTTCCTGCATCCATGATAAGGCTATTATCATCGCTCAGCCTCAGAGTTGTGGCATTCCATCCCCAGGAAAAGCTCCAATACTCGCCGGAGCCCCTGCCGTTCCCGGCAATATTCCGGGAATTGATGGTTCGATTCCTATCATCCAGGACGTCGGCGGTAACACTGCGAATCTCTGCGGCCCTCACCATCATGGCAAAATCAGCTATCGATCCGGAAACGGCATTATCGGGAAGCTTTATTTGGGGCGGTGACGGCCTTGGGACGACATACTGCTGAGAATAAAGGTAGTATCGAAGCGTATCGTTGTCTGCAACCCGGATATTCATATTGGGTGCCAGAGAAATCGTGGAGTCTCTGTTCAAATTGATGTTCTCGTCATTAAGCATGATTACGGTATAGGGCTGGCTGGTTGACACCGTCTGCATTTTATCAATGCTTATCCCAGATTCCACAGGGAATAAAAACTGATCAGAGATCTGGAAGATGGCATCGATTGTGGCAAATGCAGTGCTTCCGTTGCTGAATATATTGCTGACATGCAGCTTGATTATCGGCATATCTTCGACGTCGCCCAGGTCCTTCTTGAAAATATAAGTGGTGTTGGATGCCACCACGGAGGTATCCTGCAATACTCCGTTCTTGGCAAGCTGGATAAGGATCTTATCCTCATCCACATCCCTGATCCGGACTTCATAGCCTTCTTCCAGCGAATAATTGCCGGCAAACAGGCTCTTTTGAACGATTTCGCGATCAATGAGTATCTGTCCGATCTTCTCATGGTCAAAGAGGTTTTGAGAGGATGTCTTGCCGTTCTCTTTCTTGTCATATCCGGCAAACCATAAATTGCCGAGAAATGGAATAACATAATAGGATCCCCACTGCTCATAGTCGTAATTTTTGGCCCTCATGGTTGAGGAATACATAAAGCCGTCAACGACAGCCGTGCCATTTACGAGCATCGCACTGGTGGGCATATATGCTGTCCTCCCGTCTAGCTTATAAAGCACAAGCGTCTCAGAACCGAATTGATCCTCGGAGCCAATTCTGTTCCATTCTCCAAGCTGTCTCTCCGGATCCATGTAAAAGTTTGTGTAATTTCCAGAGTTCCATCTCGCAGCCAGAAGCGTTGGATAGCCTCCAAATGATCCTGGAATGTACTGTGTACCGTTGAATGTCGGGCCTCTGATTTCATGTATGCCGTAATCATAGATGCCGCCGACCGGATAATAAATCAGCTCCTCGCTGTCTGCCACGGTGAGGGCAAGTCCGACACACAGCGGCACCTGGCTGTTTTTCAGCAGCGATAATGTCCTCTCGTTTCTAAACTCCATGCCGTCGTCATCCAGGCTGGTCATCTTGAGATTGCCGAGCCGGCCCCCTTCAAAGAGCTTGACGACGGGCTGGTCGCTGACCTGAAAGATGCCGTCTATTTCTGCAAATGCGGTATTATTCTGGTCGGTCATGGCATCGGAAAGGTGTGCCAGGATGATGGGGACGTCGTCGATCTTGTAAACATATGTCCCGCCGACGCTGACCACACTTCCGTGGACCAGTTTTCCGTTCTTATAGAGGAGGAGGGTGGCAACATCGCTATTACTGGAAACCTCAGCTACCGACAGGACATAGCTATCCAGCAGTGGCAATGAGGCATTGCGGTTCAAAGTATACTCCTCGTCGCTGTCTATGAGTACCTTTCGCAAAGCTCCCTTTCCGAGCGAGCTTACCTCTTCCGTAAAATTGCTCTCCGGATATCCGGCCAGGTAGGGGCTGCCCAGGAAGGCCACTTCCTGAAATGTGCCCCAGGGCTTGTACTCAAAGGGAGATGTCCAGGCCTTTGAGGTGTAGACTATGTCCCCCTCCTCCGCCGCCCTTCCCGTGAGATGCACCGTCAGCTCTTCGCTGCCCTGGTCTTCATCCAGGTCGTAATAGAACCAGCCGAAGTCATCCGCCCGCCAGATTCCGTCGACGTTGCTGAAATGGCCCCGCACATAGGCCGCATCCATTGCCTCCTGCCCCCAGGCTCCTGTAGCGAGGCAGAGCACTGAGATCAGCAATGCCGCCGCTGCCGCCATCCAGATCGTCCTTATCTCCATCAACCTCTTGTGAGTCATTCCGCCAGGCGCTGCCCCCGGATAGATCTTTCCTGGATAAGCTGTATATCCTAGGCCGGATCAACTTGAGGAGCGGAGTTAGATGTCATCTATTAAACACGTTGCGATATACGGCAAAGGCGGTATCGGCAAGTCGTGCACTGCCTCGAACATTGCCGCCGCCTGCGCCGAGAAGGGCCATAGAGTCCTGGTAGTGGGATGCGATCCCAAGAGCGATTCGAGCATAACGCTGGTCGGTAGACGGATTCCCACCATGATGGACCTGATTTTGGCCGGGGGAGAGATCCGGGAGGAGGATGTCGTCTTTGAAGGGTACAAGGGCGTGCGCTGCATTGAGGTGGGCGGGCCGGAGCCGGGCGTGGGCTGCGCCGGGCGGGGCATAATCGTTGCCATCGACTTTTTGCGCAAGGTCTCCCATGCCATGGATGAGGTCGACCTGGTGCTTTACGATGTGCCGGGAGATATCGTCTGCGGCGGATTTTCCGCGCCGATCAGAAAGGGGCTGGTGAGCGATGCCTACATCATCACTTCGGGGGAGTACATGCCGCTTTATGCCGCAAACAATATCAGCAAGGGCCTGGTTCGCCTCAGAACGCCTCTTGCCGGAGTGATATGCAACTCTCGCGAGGCGGCAGCCGGGCAGGAGAAGGAGATCGCCGAGAAATTCGCTATTGAGCTCAACAGCCGCCTGGTGGCATTCATACCCAAGGACCCCATTGTGCAGCAGTGCGAGAGGAGGGCGGTCACAGTCATTCAGGGGGCGCCCGCCTCCGCGATCGCGAACGTCTATCGGGCTTTGGGCGAGGATATTATGGCAGGAGCCGATCCGAGGGTCCCGGAGCCGCTCAGCGATGAGAGGCTGAGGGAGCTGTCCGTGGAATGATCATGCCGGCAGACTGCCCGAGAATACTGATTGCCGGAGACCGAAGCTCCAGCGGCAAGACCACCATCGTAGCCGGCCTGCTCTCCGCCCTGCGCGGGAGAAGCCTGGCGGTGCAGCCCTACAAGGTGGCCATGGACTACATCGATCCCAGCTACCACACCTGGATCACGGGCAGGAGCTGCCGCAACCTGGACGGCTACCTCATGACGGCTGCGGCAGTGCGGGAGGTCTACGCCCATGCCGCCCAGGGCGCCGATATTTGTGTGATCGAGGGCGTGCGCGGCCTTTACGAGGGATACGACGGAGACCTGGGCAGCACGGCGCAGATTGCCAAGCAGCTCAAAACGCCGGTCATATTCGTGGTCGATGCCAGGAGCATCACCAGGAGCGCCGCGGCCCTGGTCAAGGGCTACATGGACTTCGATCCGCAGGTGCAATTTAAGGGGGTCATTCTCAATAAAGTGGGATCGGATAGGCATGCGGAGAAGGCCATCCGGGAGATTGAGCGCTACGCGGGCGTGGAAGTTGTGGGGGTCATCAGGAGAAACGAAGACATGCACCTGGCCATGCGCCACTTGGGGCTGGTTCCGGTGCTGGAGGGAAAGACCCGGCACGAGGGCTTCAAAGAGAGGGTGGACAGGATCCGGCAGATCGTGGAGGAGGGTCTGAACCTGGACCGCATCCTGGAGCTGGCCGGCCAGGCAGAGCCCCTGGGGGAGGTGCCGGCGGACCTGTACAAAGAAAGTTCGTCCGGTCGGGGCATCAAGATCGGCGTCGCCCAGGATGAGGCATTCAACTTCTACTACAGAGACAATCTGGAGATGATAGAGCTATGCGGAGCGGAGGTCGTACCCTTTTCGCCGGTGCATGACCCAAGCCTTCCCGAAGTGGACGGCATCTACATAGGGGGAGGCTATCCGGAGCTTTACGCCCGGGAGCTGTCCGAAAACACCGGGATGATAAAGGCTCTTCGCAGGGCGCACGAGACGGATAAGCCCATATTCGCCGAGTGCGGCGGCCTGATGTACCTGGCCCGGGAGATCGAGTGGGATAAAGAGAGGCAGGAGATGGTGGGCCTCGTGCCCGGCCTATCCCGCAGGGGCAGCAGGCGGATCGTCAGCTATGTGCATGGCCGGCTGGAAAAAGACTGCGCCATCGGACCCGCGGGAGCGGCTATCATGGGGCATGAATTTCACCACTCGGAGATGGTGATGGATGAAAATGTGAACTATGCCATCAGGCTGGAGAGGGGCACGGGCATAAAAGGCGGGTGGGATGGGATGTGCGAGGGCAATCTGGTGGCCAGCTACACCCATATCCACAGTGCATCCTACCGGGGATTTCCTGCGGATTTCATCAGGGCGTGCCGACTGAGGTAACCTAGCCGAAATTGAAATTGATCCGTTGACCGAACCTCAGTTCATCTTCGCGTGAGGACTTTCCACCGTCATCTGATCTTCATCAGCCGCTCGTTGACCTCATCCACATTAAAGTGCTCAGGGTCGTATCCCTCCTCCAGCCAGTTCATGATATCCTCGTGGTCAGGGTGCTTTGGATTTCTGAAAGCCTTCAGTACGTCGACGTATCCGCTGGTTCCGCCGCAGTCCTCTTGAGGCGCAGAGCGCTTGCCTTTCAAGCATATTGGATGCTTTAGTTCCTCTTTAGGTTGGAAGATTTTCTCCACCAGGATGGTGTGATACCAGGAATCTCCAAAGTCATATTCATATGCGAACATGAACTTCTCTCTAGGGATGACCCGGTTAAGTCTGACCTTCTTCTCATCAATGAAATCGTCGGCCAGCATATCCGCCTCTCTGGAGATGACGCTGTAGCTCTCTCCCTCTATCTCGAACCTGTGCAGGTGATAGTCTTGCCAACCCATAACAATTTGCATAATATTGTGAAGTTTGAAGAGCGATATGTCTCCACGAACCTGAATTCGCCGCCAGATGAGCGGCCGTATCCCATCAAGGATTACTTTTAGCTGGTAGACTTCCTCGGGTGTGGATCCATCTGAAGAATCCTTTGCTTTTTTTACCATAGTTCAAGATTAAGGAAGCTCTTTGGATTTCATCTTTTTTCTCAATAGAGATTCTAATGCAAAGAACGATAGAGCTAAATAAATTGCATCCCCTCAATTGAACTGGTGATTTGAAATGGTGAAGATGCCAGCAGAAGTGAAAGAGACATTGGAGAAGCAAAAGCCCATACCCATCGCCACTGCCAGCAAGTCGGGTGTGCCCAATGTGGTCTTCGTGGGATTGATTAAGATCATAGACGATGAGACTCTTATGTTCGCGGACAACTTCTTTTACAAGACCGCCAGCAACCTGGCCGAAAATCCCAGGATATCCATACTCTGCTACAATGGCGAGACCAAGAAGTCCTTCCAGATCAAGGGCGAAGTCACCGTCAGCCGGGAAGGCAAGGACTTCGAGGATATGCGGGCCTGGGTGCACGGCATCAATAACAAGCTGCCGGCGAAAAGCTGCGTCGTGGTCAAGATCACCGAGATCTACAATGCCATGTGGGGTCCGGCGGCGGGAAAGCAGATCGCTTGATCTTCAAGTCCAATAATTCACTCATTTTTTATAAAAAAAAGAACTGCCCCCCGCCCTCTTCGACGGGGTGGGTTTTATGCCGTCCGGAAGCTAATTCTCAAGGAACAGTCAAATCAGCCGCTGGCGACACTTCGGCTGCCGCGGCATTTCTCCATCCGCCCTCATCCTGGAACGGATAGTGATCCAGCATGCCACCGCCTTTTATCATCCTCGGCCAATCCTGGCTGGGATTGCCCTTGGCCACGTGGCCGCTCCAGTAATTGCCGCCGGTGACATTGCCGGCATCCCAGTTGTTGCTTCCCGAATCCTCAGCATGCTCCTGGTTGTTGACGAAGTCGTTGTTATAGAAGGTATTTGCCGACCCGGACACAACCAGTATGCCCGTGGGGCTGTCGCGAATGGCATTTCCATAGATGAGGTTGTCATCGGAGAGATTCATCCAGATTCCTGCCTGGGTATTGGCCAAAACGAAATTGTCTCTGATGGTATTGTTATTGCAGGATAAGAGGGAGATGCCGAACTGATTGTTGTGCGAGGCGTTATTTCCGGATATCAGATTCAAATCCGAGCCGTAAATGAACATGCCGCTATATTTATTGTCCTCCAGGCGGTTATCGGATATCTCATTTCCATTCGACTCCAGCACACGCATGCCGAAGCATCCTGAGAAGTTGTTCCCGACGATCTTGTTGCCTTCGGAGTCGAAGAGGAATACGGCATCATTGGTCACTTCTGTGTCCTCGATGGTGACGTTTTTGCAGTACGCCATTGTGAGATGGGCAATCTTTCGGTCCTTTATCTTCAGCCCGGAGCCGTCAAAGAGATAGACTATGGGCTGCCCGTCCACGGTGTTGGTCTCGTCGATGGAGTTGTCAAAGCCTTCCCTGGACTCGGCTTCGGCATAAAAGCCCCATTCCACATTGCTCAGGATGTTCTCTGAGAGACGATTGGCAGGAGAGTCGAGCAGGATGATCCCCCGGAAGCTTCCATCAATTTGATTGCCGAGGAGGCTGTTATTGCGGGAGTATACCACCTGGATGGCAGTATCCGCCATGCTTTTGATCAGGTTCTTGGTGATATTGTTTCTCTCGCCGCCGCTTGTGTCCAGGCCGATGGTGCAGCTCTCCACCGAATTTCCCTCCAGAGAATTGGAGCTGCTGTTCTCCATTCTGATGCCATACTCCATTCCGCTGATCCGGCTGTCTGCGAGGCTCTGCCCCACGGAGTCTTTGAGGAATACGCCATTTACCCCTCCCTCAATGGTATTGTTCATCAACCGGTTGTTCTTGCTAAGAGAGATGCCCAGCCCCAAAGTCGCATCGTGCACTGCATTGCCCTGCAATTGGACGTCGCTGGCGTTGGAGAAAAAGATCCCCTGGGATGTAGATGAGGTCGCAGAGGGATCGCTATTGATATTCACATTGTTTTGCAGGACGGATATTGCGCTGCTGTTGAGCAGCCATATGCCGTAGCTCTTGCTGTAGATTTCGTTTCGCTCTATGCGGCAGTCACCGGCTCCGTCCAGCCAGACGCCCCAGTAGGCATTGAAAATGCTGTTGCCATTGATTTCATTATTTTCGGCATTCCTGATGATGAATGATACATTGCAGTCGGAGACATCATTCTCCTCTACCCGGTTATTGCTGGCGTTCTCCCAAATGGCAACTGCGCCCTGGCAATTCTTGATGTCGTTGGCAGCGATCAGGTTGTCCTGGCAGCCTCTGACCAGCACTGCGGGATTGGCATTGTCAAAGGAGTTCTTGCGAATGGAATTTCCGTCGGACTGGACATAGATGGCCGGGCCGGCAAAATTCTGGAAGGTCAGACCCTCCAGAGAGCAGCCGTCTGAGGTGATGGTCATGCCGCCCTCCAGGCCGTCTCCCCTGAGGACTATGGGGCCGGTCTCGCCGGTAAGGGGCATGAGAGTCAGGCTCCGGTTCAGGATGATCTCTTCGTTATACTCTCCCGGTTTGATGTAGATCGTGTCTCCGTCGCTTGCGGCGACAATTGCCTGCTGGATGGACTCGTAATTGGCAAATCCGCTGTCATCAACCACATAAGTTCTGGCTCCCTGGCCGGTCGAAAGCCAGATGAGCCCGGCCAGGAGGATGATCATTAATACCCTTCGCATAGGAGTTACTTTGCAGGGCAGCTTTTATAGTTAATGCAAATCGCCGACCCCTTTATTTCCAGTGGAAAATTAAAGCTTCATTTTTTTCAGGATGAATGGTGCGTCCGCAAAGATAATATCATAGTGAATGATAAATTGACTAATCTTATTTAAGAAGTGATATAAGTATTTGCCGTACGTATTAACCATTCGGACTTGCAGGGGGGGGCAAGGAAAGGTAGCGTCAGAAAGATGGGGGCAGGAAATATAGGGGCTGGAAAAGATGACAAGGAAAACCTTATTTACTCTATCCTCCAAAAACGTCCATGGTGATGTGATGGCGGAGATGATGCCGCATAGGCACTGTCTGGTCTGCGGCAATGCTGTGCGCCCCGATGAGAACTTCTGCGACGAGCTTTGCGAATCCAAGTTCAAATCAGCTCAAAGAAAGCAGCAACTCCTCTTTCTGGCATTTTTGGTGATAATGGGATTGGTCCTGTTCCTGCCGTCAATTCTGAAGATGAGTGGGTGAAAGATGCAAGGCCGATTTGCTGTGTCTGCCATAGCGACATTCGCTTTGTTCGCTCTGTTCGCGGTGGGATCTGGAGCGGAAGCGGGCAGCGACTACCTGGATATCAGGGAGGTAACCATGCTCCTGGACGGCGGAAATGCCACATTTGAGCTCAACTACACCCTGGATCCGTTCACCAAATTATATGTCATGGCCCTGGGCTGCAGATATCTGGAGCCGGAGCTTCTCGGCTTTCTGGGCGGCTACAGCCGGGTAAAGCTGGTAAAGGCCGATACACAAGGCGCTGCCCTTCAGGTTATAGGGGCAGGCAAATATAATAGCGGCTATTTTCTCTTCGATTCCACGCCTTTCGGAAGCCGCGACAATCCCCGGCCGGATGCAGTCGCCAGGTTTTCAGTGGTATATCCGGAAGGGCGGATGAGAACCTTCTACAATGTAACATCTACGCAGAACGTCTTTTCCCAGGGAAACAAGCCCGCTCACCGCCAGACGTCTGTCTCTTCCGGCGGGCATAAGTACAGTCTGATTCCCCAAAAAGCCAGGGCTAAGTGATGCGGATAATTGCCACTTAAACCCTGGAGGCTTCACCACAAAGATCACAAAGCTCACAAAGGACGCGCAAAGAACGAAAGGTTCCTTTTCAGCGAGCCAGGTCCTCAAATCATAGGTTTAAACAGGGCAGGCAATACGGCCATGGCGTAAATTACCATACCGACCAATCCCGCTTCAATGATGTAGAGCCCGATGTTGAAGGGGTCCATCTTATTCTCGTCCATGAGTCTTATCACCACCTACTCCAGCCATCTGTATCCGGGATCTTTGATCCGGTTAAAATTTCTGATGAGGTCTGCGGCGTCCTTGCGGCCAATGCCAGCATCCATCATCCTCTTGCAGACAAAGCGCAACGCGGCCTTCTGCAAACCCAGGTCCTCTCCGTCATCGGACTTCGCCGCCAGACCGAAGGCCTCAAAGAGATGCTCCTTTTCGTCCAGGTGGCGGGTCCGCCCCCACTTCTCGAACATCTCCGCCGCCCGGTCTAGTTGTTGCTGATCGAATGCTTCGGGAAGCAGGACGCCCTCGAACAGCTCCAGGAATTCATCTCGCCTCAAAACGACCGCCTCGCGTTATCTTCACCAATATCCATTTGATATGATTTATCATTTTCGATTACTTAAAAAAAGAAGAGTGAACTTATTTTAGCCCTAGACATAGACCGTAGTGCCCGGTTCAACCCGGATTATCTTCTGTACGCCTCTGGGGAAGTTTATCACATTGGGGTAGTTGTGCTCCCCGTCGAATACCCTGACGCTATGGCTCTGTCCGCCCACCACTCGGAAGCTGAACTTGCCGTCCACGGGATCGCCGTTGATGCCATCCCCTCCGATGAAGACCTCATCCAGGAAGACCTGATAGCCTCTCATTCCCTGGGACTGGATGGTCACCGGCGTGTCTCCGCTGGTTGGGGCCGGCGTTTGGGTGGCTGGCTGGGAATAGCTGGAGCCGTAGCCCTGGATCTGCTGGGTCTGTGTAACCGTCGTGCTGCCGGAGGGGCCAGTGGTGCTGGATGTAATTGTGGTGCCGCTGGTGCCGCTCATGACCGCCGTTCCGCTGGCTGCTCCGCCCTGTCCGTATCCGGCTGCACCGGCCAGGTTGGTGGCGGGAGGCATATCATTTGCAGAGGCAGCCTGCTGGGCGGGGGGAGCCTCAGAGATCACATCCACGATGACGGCGTTGCTGGGCTGGTTGTTGAGCACGAAGAGCAGAATATGCCGGCCGGCTTTATCCGCCGAAAAGGTGATGCTGCTGTATCCGGAATAGAAGTTCATGCTCTTGCTGGTGATGCCCATGGATTGGGACTGATAGATCTCATAGTAGTCGGCCTGACCGCCCGCCGGGGCGAAGACCACCAATTGCACTCCCGATTTCTCCGGGACGATGGCATACTGGGACCAGTCTGTGCCTTTCTGAATCCACAGTTCATTGTCCTTCGCCGGGGATGAAGATATGGTTGACTGGTACTGGGTGTAGGTTATCTCCTGGCCGCTGCCGAAATAGATCTTGGACGGGATTTGACGGCTGACATCGATCTTGACCGGAGTGAACCCTCCCGTCATGGGCAGGGTGGTGTTGATGAAAAACTCGGAGAGGAAGGATGACGCGCTGCTGGTGTTCTCGAAGGCCGGGCCAAACCAGGGCTCGCTCGCCTCTGTCCCGATGCCAAAGAGGCTGTTTACATACTCCTCCTCGAAGGCTGCCCCGCCGCCCATCATGTTGATGGAGTTTTGCAGAGAAAAGCCATTCGCATCAGCCGCCCCTGCTCCCAAAAGCAGGGCGAGCAGACATATGCATAAGCAGTTAAATCTCAATTTTCATACCTCTGGCCGGGCATATATTCGGGATATTATTTAGACTTGAGGCTCTCATAAGACTCATCTGAATCCCCTGGAAGCCCCAATTGAATCTTAAATGGAGGTCTCAATTTGATATCTCAATAGCATATCTCAATGCTCCATCCGTTCAGCCGGCCCTCATCGGGGCTGGCCATGTCAACGATCTTGAGCGTCCACTCTCCCCGGAGATGCTGGCCGAGGAAAGCAGCCAGTGAGGCTTTGCGCAGAGAATCGTATGTCCTGTGCAGGTCCCTTTGGCCGATGCCGGTGCGATTGTGCAATGTCGCCCTTTTGCCCTGGGGAGAGAATAGCTCAATTTTCAGATTGGATACGTTGCGGTGGCTTATGTCCACCTCTACCCGCAGGCGCTTTGCCCTGCCTTCCGGATCGATGGAGATGGCGCTGGAAAGCCCCTGGGGGCTATTGTCCGGGATGACGCCGCCCGAAGCCGACGATCCTCTGACCCTGGCCTCGCCCGGCCCCTCGCCGGCCAGGAAGGAGATGATCCGGCCCGGCTCGCTGATATCCGATATGATCAGCCCTGAGTCTGAGCCGTCCCAGAGCAGAGACGAGGGCTTTGTGGCATGGCTTAAGGCAACTCCCACCGCCTTCGCGAAGAGGTCACCCTTGCCGCCCAGGTCGCGATTGGTCTCCAGGTCGAAGCTGCCGTCTGCCTGGAGCAGGCCGCATTGATAATGGCTGGTGGCGCTGCCTCCCTGCCACTCATTGGAGCCCAGGGTATCGCAGTGATAGACGGCCATCCCAGCCGCCGGGAGGCAGGCGTCCAGGTCGAGAGCGGAGCGGTTCTCCACAAGGAAGTACTCGTTGATCTTATCCGTCTCATAGACCAAGACTGCGGAGTAATCCCCGTGGTCCGCCTCATAGCGTCCCGGATGGTTGAGGAGGACCCTTCTGTCGCACCATCCCACCAGGTCCCGCAGAAAAGCGCATACCGGAGAAGGCGTCCTGCCCTCATCATTGTGGTTTCCGGCGCTCATCAGACAGAAGCAGCCCAGGCCCGCGCTCTTCTCAAAGTCTCCGTCGCGATTGCCGTAGTCATAGAGGTCCGGCCAGCGGCAGAGCATATGGCCGCTCTCGTGGCAGAATGTGCCAATGGTCAGGTCTTGGCCGCTCCTGCCCAGGCTGGAGAGCATATAAAAGTATGTGGAGATGTCCCCGTAGGAGAGTTCCAGAAAATGGTTATGGGGCCAGAGCTCTCCCTGGTACTGGGTCTGGCCGGCGTAGAGAAAGCTCAGGGCATCGACGATCCCCTCTTTTTCGGAGTCGAATCTGTGCAGATCGAGTCCACCTTTGACCGCCAGGTCCATGGCCTCCTTGACCAGCAGCTTTTCGGTGTAGTACTGGCGGCTTTTGCTGAGGGTCACAGGTCCTGCCACATGATTGCTGTAGTCGAGCTTTCCTGCCGACATCAGGCGGAAGTACTCCCGCACCGAGCAGAAGTTGCCGTTCTCGTGATAGTCCTCGCTGTTGAGAAGAGCCTCCACCTCTTTGGCCGTGACCTCGCTCTTCACATCTTTGAAGTCCACCATGACGGTCAGCCCCAGGACCTCTCCCTCGGCCAGCCTGCGCCCCTCCAAAAGGCCTTTGACTGCACCGAAGGTCTTGAGGCTGGCACTGGGCAGAAATGCCGAGGCCTGGGGAGTCATCCTGGCATAGCGAGCATTGAACTTGCGGTTTCTCACTGCTTCCGACTCTCTCAGATGGCGGCGCAATTCGGGGGGCGGGCTCTTGGAGATGTCAATTCCGCTGGAGACAAATTCGCCGGCGATCAGATGGGCGTAGCAGTACCGGCCCATATCGGAATCGTAGACCACGGTGTAGCCTTCCTGATCTTCATACCGGGCGTAAAACTCATCTCCATGGACTTTAAGCTGAACCTGGTCTCCCCGCTCCTGAGGAAAAGCCAGGTATTCTCCGAAGATGGAACTCATAGATACTTTTCTATTGGATAACTATTTAATGATTTCACTAAAGAAATTATATTTTTCGATTTTGCATCCCTCTCAAACGTCAATAATGGCAACTTCTATTTTTTAAAAAATTATAACAGATCGTCCAATGCATGGAGTTAAAAGTTGACAAATTACAATGTTTTAATTAATAATATATTATTCTTTATATCCCAGTTCCCTGGCCCTGGATAAAGCAGAATCAGACTGTTCTTGTTCACCTATCTTGCGCAGCGCCAGGCTCCTGGTAAACCAGGTGAAGGGATTGTCCTTATTTATTTCCAGGGATTTATCGCAGCATCTTATAGCCAGATTATGCATTCCCAAAGCGTACAGTATATCCGCTTTGGCTGCCCAAGCCTCCCAGTTATTCGGGTCCTTTTGCAACTCTTTTCCGATCGAGGCTAACATCATCTCTGCCTCGGACAGATCCATATGACCACTCCTTGCGATATGCCCTATGCAGCCGCGAAATCGTCGTGCTGCGCAATGCCCAGGCATCTCCCTGGAAAAAAAATTGCCGGGCATAATGACATTCTGCTCATTCCTAACCCGTATAACTGTCAGTGAATTCTTACTATTAAATGTTTCCTCCCGAACGGTTGTCGTTCGGTTAAAACAGAATGGAATGGAAACGGGAAGACAGATTGAGGGACCTCGGAGACCGTGCATCAGGCGCTTTGATTAATACCGTTTCACCTCTTTGCGCGACGTATCAGTAAGCTCCGCAAGCCAGCCGCACACGTCAATTCATGGCCTCTTTTAAGGCTGCCTCATACTTTGCCGCCAGGGTGCGCCAGTCGTATCTCTCCGCCAGCCTCCTGTTCTTCTCAGCGCTCTCGACGCCGCTATTTTGCCTGGAAAGTATGCTCTCCACCTGGCGGACAAAGCTCTCCTCATCATCATAATAGTATAGCCCGTCTCCCAGCACCCTCTCCAGGGCAACCATCCGGCTGGAGAGCACGGGCCGGCCGCAGGCCAGATAATTGAAGACCTTTCCGCCGATGGTAAGCTCATTCTTCTTCATCATCTTCAGCGGGTTGAGGCCGATATCCATAGCGCTGATGTAAGGGGAGAGCTTTTCATAAGGCACGGCTCCCGTGAAGACAATCCTCTCCAGGACGCCCAGGTCTTTCGCCATATTTTTGATCTCGTCTCCATAGTCTGTAAAAAGCCCAGGCCCCACAACCAGAAGGGTGGCATCGATTCTGGGCAGAGCCGAGACAACCGTCTCCAGGTCCACCCAATGCTCCAGAGATCCCACATATCCCAGAACCGTACCCTTGAGGCCAAGAGAGCGTTTGGCCTCCTCCTTCGGCATAGGCCGGAGCAGGCCGGTGTCTACCCCATTGACGATCACTGTGACGTCCTTCTGCCCCACGCCGTTTAAAAACTCGGATAGCTCATGGGTTATGGTGATGGCGGAGCGGGCATGTCTGAGATTGAATTTGGTGATGAGGCTGACGGCATACTTGACGATCTCTCCTAGAGCAGACCCCGGATAGTAAACAGATGCCGACTCCTCCAGGTGATCCAGGTAATCGAAGACAATGGGCGCTCCTGCGAAGTTGGCGGCAAATGAAGGCAGGATGTTGGAGGAGAGGATGACATCGATCTTCAAATCCCTGACTATGCGGCGGATCTTATAGAGCTGATAGGGGAAATTCAGGATGTAATAGAGAGAAGGGTCCTTCGCCCCCACCCAGCTTGCCGGCACCAGTCGGCATTTCGTCTCCCTGGGAGGCAGGCCTGAAAACCTCTTCAAGGAAAAGTGCAGCACGTATACCTCGTGCTCTTTGGCCAGGATATCGAATATGAAATTGAGCCGATTGGGAACAGGATGCCGGATCCAGTCCGTAGTGGGGATCACCAGTATCTTCATTGCCCCCTCCATCTTGACTTGCATTGCCTCTTTGTTTTGCCTTGCATTGCTTCTCTCCGTCCAGCCCTGGCCTTTTAATTGCTCGGTATAAAAATTGCTCCTATAAAAGCCTGGGGTCGTTATGATCTATTCATATTTTTTATGATTTGTCTACCGAAAAGGTATAAAGCTAGTAGTGCTCCAAGTATCCCTTCGAGAAATCCTGGCTGTGATAGATTTGAAGGGAGTCATATTGGCGGCGGGAGAGGGCCGCAGATGCAGGCCACTTACCCAGACCAGATCCAAGGTCATGCTTCCCGTGGGCAATCGCCCTTTCATGGAGCATGTCATCAGAGCTCTGGCGGCAAACGGCATTCGGGATCTTTACATCGTGGTGGGCTATCAGAAGGAGAGGGTCATGGACTACTTCGAGGACGGCCTTGATTTCGGCGTAAAGATCACCTACCTCGAACAGAACGAACTTTTGGGCACGGCACATGCCCTGAGAAAAGCAGAGCCCTACGTTGATGAATCCTTCCTGGTGGTCAACGGCGACAATCTCATTGATGCCCGGTCGGTCGGGGAGTTGATATCTGCGCGGGGAGACAATGTGATCCTCGCTGCCCTGAGGAGACATACGGGAGACTATGGCGTCCTGCTGGTCGAGCAGGAGCGGGTGAAGTCCATAATCGAAAAGCCGGGCAGGCCGTGCTCAGGAATTCTCAATACCGGTGCCTACAAGTTCAGCCCATCCATATTTGATGACCTGCGCAGCACTCCCATCTCCGAGCGCGGATCGTATGAACTGACCGAGACCATCTCCCAGATGATTAAGGATGGAAAGGAGATCGTGCCCCAGATCTGCAAGGGAATCTGGGCTGATGCCATATTTGCCTGGGACCTGCTCAATGCCAACAGCCTGGCCCTGAACATGCTGGATATGAAAATCTCCGGCGAGGTGGAGGAGGGCGTCAGCATCAAAGGCCCGGTGGAGGTGGGCGAGGGAAGCATCATTCGCAGCGGATCCTATCTGGTGGGTCCCATCTCCATAGGCGAGGACTGCGATATAGGGCCTGGTGCCGTCATCCTGCCCACGACATCCATCGGCGACAGCTCGAAGATCGGCCCTCATGCCGAGATTCGAAACAGCATAATCATGAGTGATGCCCGGATCGGCTCGGCTGCCATAGTATCCGACTGCGTGGTCGGCGCCAGTACCATTCTCTCCGATCAACTGGCTGTGGAGAGCGGGCCGTGTGTGGTCGAGGTGGAGGAGGCCTTCGAGAGGGCCGAATTCGGAGCCATATTTGCCGATGACGTGACCGTTGGCGCCAGGGCTTTCGCCGGTGCCGGGACGGTGGTGGGCACGGGAGCGCGCATAGGCTCAGGCTCGCGCATTCGCGGTGAAATCGAGCGGGAGAGCAGGGTGGTCTGTTGATGTGCGGAATTGTGGCATATGTGGGCGACCGGCAAGCAGGGCCGATACTCTTTGATACTTTGAAGCGGCTGGAGTACCGGGGTTACGATTCTGCTGGAGTGGCTTTAAAATCGAAGGGCACGATCGAGGTCCTCAAATCGGCCGGCCGCATAGCCGATCTGGAGAAGGTCTACCTGGGCCTGGGCAGTCCCGGCGAGAGCATGGGCATAGGCCATACCCGCTGGGCCACACATGGCCGGCCCAGCGACAGAAACGCTCATCCCCATACCTCCGGTGAGATCGCCATTGTTCATAACGGCATCATCGAGAATTATCTGGACCTGAGGGATCTGCTCACGGAGATGGGCTATGAATTCTCCTCCGAGACGGACAGCGAGGTCTTAGCTCATCTCATTCACTTCTACTTCAAAGGCGATCTCTTTGCCGCCGTCTGCAAGGCTCTCGATCATGTGGAGGGCTCCTACGCCGTGGCCGTGCTGGCCTCCAGCTCCCCTTACCTGGTCTGTGCCAGGAAGGACAGCCCTCTGGTGTTGGGCAAGGGAGATGGAGCGGTCTACGTGGCCTCCGATGTACCGGCTCTGCTGCCTTACACCAAAGAGGTCATTCGCATGAGGGATGGGGAGATGGCCCGGATATATGCGGACCGGGTGGAGATATCCGATCGGCAGGGAAACCAGCGGGAGGCGGATATCGAGAGAATAAACTGGGATGCCGACGCGGCGGAGAAGGGTGGCTACACCCATTTCATGCTCAAAGAGATTCATGAGCAGCCCCGGGCCATTCGCGAGACGGTTGCCGGCCGGATATCCGAGATCGATGGAGACGTCCGGCTGAAGCTGGGCATAAGCGACGAGGAGATAAAATCCCTGGAGCGGGTGGCCATCATCGCCTGCGGCACATCCTATCATGCCGGGCTGCTCGCCAAGAACCTGTTCATCCGCGCCGCCGGGCTGCCGGTGGATGTGGAGGTGGCCTCCGAGTTTCTCAACCTCTCGGTGAGGCCCAAGACCCTGCTGCTGGGCATCACCCAGTCGGGTGAGACGGCGGACACCCTCATGGCCCTCAAGAAGGCCAAGACCTGTGGGGGCCGGAGCCTGGCCATCACCAATGTGGTGGGCTCGACGGTCACCGAGCTGGTGGACGGTACCGTCTATACCCGCTGCGGCCCGGAGATCGGGGTGGCCGCCACCAAGACATTCACCTCTCAGCTTGTGGCCGTCATTCTGCTGGCCATTCGCCTGGGAAGGGCGCGCGGCCATCTCAGACCGGATCAGGCCCGAAAGATGCTCATCGAGCTGTCCAAGCTGCCCGGCCTGGTGCAGAGGGTGCTGGAGAAGAGGGAGGCGGTGCGGGAGATAGCCGAGGCCTTTGCCGAAGCAACCTGCTACTTCTTCATAGGCAGAGACTACCTCTATCCCATCTCTTTAGAAGGCGCTCTGAAGATGAAGGAGATCGCCTACATCCCCTCCGAGGGCTATGCCGGAGGAGAGCTAAAGCACGGGCCGCTGGCCCTGATCACCGAAAAGACGCCCGTGGTGGCTTTAGCCACCTGCGGCAAGAAGATTCAGTCCAACATCAAAGAGGTGCGGGCGCGGGGTGCAGAGGTGATTGCCCTGGCCACGGAGGGCGACCCGGACATAGCCAAGGTGGCCAGCCACGTAATCGAGCTGCCTGAGACCCGGCCCATCTATTCAGCTGTGCTCTGTACGGTGGTGGTGCAGCTTCTCTCCTATTATACGGCAAACAAGCTCGGCCATCCCATAGACAAGCCCAGAAACCTGGCCAAGTGCGTGACGGTGGAGTAGGAAATATTTGCTGATTCGGTTTTAACCGATCCGGATCAGGAGGCGGCCTGGGCGGCTTATATGAGGGCCGTGGCGAGCAGCCCGACCAGGATCGCCTTCATTCGAACACCTCGATTTTCGCAGAGTCCAGCGGCAAATCCATTTTCAATAGAATACGCCCTGAGGGAAAAGCTACGCCAAAGAAGCCGAATCCGCCAGGTCCTGATTGCATCTTCCTGGCAAAAGTGCAAGCATGATTCTCAGATATCTCGGATGTGGCCGTTTGGGCTGATGCCCTGCTATTTAGACCGCCGTCCAGTGCCCCTACGGCTATTGCGTAGTAGTCCGAAAAGACGTAAGCCAAGGAGGCACCGGTTCCCTGCTGTATGTAGCCGCTCCTCCCTTCCTCGTGTCTGATCTTGCCGGCTCCCGCAAAAACCGCGGCAAAGCCATCTCCCTTTGATTTGAGGCCTTCGGCAAGGGACGATGAGCTCCCACCGTCCGTCCCGGAGGCCATGAAATCTGATGAGGCCCGGCTGCCTGTGCCCGATCCTGCCGCAAACGTCGTCGTGCCGAAGGCATAAGATCGAATATCGTAATTCCAATAGCTGTAATCAGCGCCGCCTGAGTTGAAGGAACTCATGCTCTCCCTGGCCAGGCTGCCGCTGGCTGCTCCTGCCGCGGCCAGACCGTCGCTCCTGGCCGACAGGTCGTCTCCCCAGGCCGATGTGCTCCGGCTGTCTGTCCCTACCTTTGCATATCCTGCCCTGGCTGCGCTCTCTTTTCCGGCAGCAGCAGCCCCTACAACTGCTCCCTGCAAGGATGCTGTCTCTCTGCTGTATTCCATAGTGGGCTTCGCGGGAGTCGGCCAGGTAGTATTCGGCCATGTTATAGCCGAGCCCGGCCAGCTCTGGGCTGCCTGGGTCGGCCCGACGAAGACGAGCGGCAGGTAGGTCAGAGTGCCGATCTCAATGCTGCGCTCCAAATTGCCTGCGGCTGCCCCGACGAAGGCCAGGCTGCCGCCCTTCGCCCTGGCGTTCTCAAGAAAGGCCTGGCTGTGCTCTCCGTCGGTTCGAGCTTCAAGGTGGTCAACAGAGACGCGACTGTCGGTGCCTGCTGCCCCGGCTTCGGCCAGTGCCGCCTGTCCGCAAAGAGAATTGAAGCTTGCGAATTGATTATCCGACCACGAATCTTTCCAGTCGCCTGCCGCGGCGACAACCAGAGCCCGGCTGTCTCCTTTCGATGTCATATCCCGGCCGTAGACAACAGGATCTACGTTGTCGAGGCTTGGGTCCACCACAACCTCTGCGCCCATGTATCCTCTGATGTTGCCATCCCGTCCGGCTGCGGACGATATGATGGCTCCCTGCCTATCACTGCTGCTTTTTCCCGGCAGATCTACCAGGGAATATCCAGTGGCCAGAGGGGATATGCCGTCGGCTTGATAGCTCTGCGAGGAATAGATGCTGCGGCCAAGGCTCAATCTCTGATCGGCGCGGACAGTTCCTGATGAAGTGCCGACAATCTGGCCGGTATAAGCCCATCCGTCCAGATATTCCTGCCAGCCGGCAAGCGAGGCCATAGCCCCGTTTCCTGCTATGCTGGCGCTCTGACAGGCCTGCAGCCGCTTGGGCGAGAGTGAGGCACTGCCCTGCACCGATCCGGAATCGGCCTGGAAGGAGGAAGAGGCCGTCAGGCTCCCCGATGAGATCGTCTGGCTGCCCTGCATCTTACCGTTGCCGGAGACCTCCCGGCTGCTTTGCAGGGTGCTATCCTGAGGGTTTCCTGAGATCTCTTCGTGAACATAGACCGAGTCGTCCACATCATACTCGCTGTTTACGGTCAGATCGTTCAATGAATAGCCAACTTCTATTCCGAAAGCGGGTTGCATTAAAAAGAGTAATAATATTATAAAAATATATTTCTTTAGCATAGATCTCTTGCCTTCCATATGGATATATGTTTATCATGATATATCCTATTTTGGGATAGTTTAGACAGTTAAAGGAAGGCCGCTAAGGAAATGATATAAAAGATGAGCCTATCACGACATGGCTTCGTCATATACTTTTTTAATTGCGTCTCTATTATTATCCCAGTACCTGTAGTCGTTTTCCTGCATGGCCTGGGGCAGATCGTCAATGTGCCTTTTGAGCGTCTCTTCCAGCATCTCGCTTTTGACGATCATGAGGTTCTTTCTCGGCTCCTCCCGGACCACTCCTGAGGCGATTACCAGCTTTCCCATGTTCAAATATTCGTTGAGCTTCCAGACGCTTCTATCCGTGGAATAGGGGGTGATCACACTCTCCTCTCTCGGTATCAGGCATATCCTGGCAGCCTTTACCAGACGGGCCACATCTTTATGGGCCTGCCAGCCCAGCTCTCTTACGTTGGCGGTCTTATTGCGCAAAAGCCACCGGGCAAAAGGACCGTCGCCCACAATCCAGAACTCCTGGTCGGGCAGGGATGCCGCCACAGAGAGAAGCTTGCCAACCCCCTCCTGGGTGCAGATCCTGCCGATGAATATGACGGGAGACCCGTCTCCCAGGGATAGCCCCGCCGGCAGACCGGCATTATCCGAGTCCTCGACCTGGGAGAAGGATCTCTCCGGGTAATTGGGTATGATGTGCGGCTCTCTGTCCGGAGCGAAGATCTTAACCTTATCCGCCAGGGGTTTGTTGACGGAGGTGATGATGTCCGCCGACACGGCCAGCTCCCTTTCAAATCTCTCTCCAAATGCCTTTCCCGCTATACCGAAGCTCTGGGAGAGCTCCAGGCCCCAGGGGGAGCGATAGTCGTAGATGAGCTTTTTGTAGGCCTCGCCTCTCAGGCGGGAAAAGTTATGGTAGATGATATCCGGCACATTGAATATGTGCACAACATCCGGCCTCTCTTTCATGGCGATCTTTGCGGCCTGGCGGGCGATGCTGATCCAGTTTCTGGTATGAAACCTGGGGACCACGACCTCCATGCCCAGGCCCTTTAAAGTGCCCTCAAAGCGCAGAAGCCTGGTGGTCCTCTCCGGCTGGTTGGCGAGGAGAAGTACCTTCATGATCCTCCTCTACTCTGCCATCCCAGCATCTCGGCTATCGCCTCTGCCGTCCTGAGGCTGGCATCGCCCGATCCGAAGACATCCCTCTTCTCCGTCCCTGGCTCAAAGCTCTTCGCCAGGCGAAGGATCTCCTCGGGGTCAGCTCCGGCCAGCACATTCCAGCCGTCCTGGACGGTCTCCACCCACTCCGTCTCGTTCCGCAGTGTGATGCAAGCAACACCCAGCAGGTATGCCTCCTTCTGCACCCCTCCGGAATCGGTCAATATCTTTGCTGCATTCTTCTCCAGCATGATCATGTCCAGGTAGCCCACCGGCTTGATCACCCTTACCCGGCGGCAGAGGTCGTCCCAGAGGCCCAGGTTCTTGATGTATTTTTCGGCTCTGGGGTGGCAGGGAAAGACCACGTCCCCCATCTCTTCCAGGGCTTTTACTATGCCTGCCAGCCTCTCCGCATCATCGGTGTTCTCCGCTCGGTGGATGGTGGCCAGCTTATACCGGCGCGGCTCCAGCCCCAGGTCGCTCATGATTTGGGATCTCTTCCCGGCAATGATGCTGCACTCCCTCTGGGCATCGACCATCACGTCTCCGGTGAGGACGACTCCC
>DAOPZB010000001.1:26184-29765 GCA_035353195.1 Methanothrix sp.
TGTTGGTGTCCCCGAAGACCAGGACGGCATCCGGCTTCTCATCGAGGAGGATCTCTTCCAGCTTGCTGAGCATCTCGCCGGTCTGATGGCCGTGGCCTGCCGATCCCACTCCCAGGTGATAATTGGGAGACGGTATGCCCATGTCGTCGAAGAATACCCTGTCCATCTCGTAATTGTAGTGCTGGCCGGTATGGATGATGACCTCGTCAAACCTCCGTCTCAACTCCCGGGATACGGGAGCCAGTTTGACGAAATTGGGCCGGGCTCCGACCACGGATGCGACCTTCATCATATGCACCCGGTGCCGTCTTTTCGGTCCGGCCTGCCCTGCCCGGCGGCGGAGCCCCTTAGCTCTTCCTTTTCCCAATCCACCCCGGAGATGAATGAGAGATTGAAGCAGTCGAATATGAGGTCGGCCTCCCCGGGATGGATATGCCTCAGACCCCACCTCTCGACCTCCTGCCGACTGAGCAGCTCGTCGAAGGCGTAGACGTCCAGCCCCTTTTCCGCCAGCAGTTTAGCCAGAGCCAGGTTTCGGCTGTGGTAGAACTCCTTGACGCCCGACCGGAAGGTGATGCCCAGAACGCAGATCTTGACGGCCGCCAGGGGCTTGTTGATCTTCAGGCACTGCTGAACAATTCGGCCCATCCAGTAGTCGATCATCCCGTCGTTGACCTCGCGGGAGGTGCGCAGCAGCCGGCATCGTTCGAACTGCTCTTTCGCCTCCATCTCTTTGATCAAAAACCAGGGATAGACGGGGATGCAGTGGCCGCCCACTCCCGTGCCCGGCTGGTGGATGTGGCAGTACTGGTGATTGGCGTACTCTCTGGCCTCGAAAAAGTCGATTCCCAGGCTCTCGCAGATCTTGAATAGCTCATTGGCGAGGCATATGTTCACATCTCTGTAGCAGCCCTCCATGACCTTGATGGCCTCCGCCACCCTGGCCGAGGATACCAGATGCAGGTTGGAGATGAACCTCTTGTAGACGGCATACGCCCTCTGGCCGCTCTCTTCGTCCGTCCCGCCTATGACCTTGGGAAACTCCCTGAGCCGGGAGATGCTGTAGCCGGTCATGATCCTCTCCGGGGAGTAGGCCAGGAGAAAATCGTCGCTGGACAGGCCGCTGGCCCGGCAGAGCATGTCTCTTACCGGCCCCTCGGTGGTGCCGGGTGGAAATGTGGTCTCCAGCACCACCAGGTCTCCTTTCTTGAGGATCTTTCCCAGCGATGCCAGTGCCTTCTCCATGATGGAGAGGTCTGCATTGTTGCTTTTGTCCACAAAGACAGGCACTATTACTATGAACGTCCGGCAGGATGCTGCGTCTTCATAGTCCGCGGTGGCAAAAAGCGCCCTTCCCCCGTGCTTTTTAATTAGCTCCTCCAGCCCCTTCTCTTGGGGGATGGGATTTCTGCCCTCATTGATGAGAAGGCAGCGCTGCCGGTTCACATCCACTCCAATAACCTTTATGCCGCTGTCGGCAATGACCGCTGCCAGGGGCAGGCCGGCATTGCCAAGGCCGATCACAGCGATCTCCGCCTTCACCTCAGATGTCTCTGCTGTCATCTCTATCTTCTCTTGCCATCTTCTCCAATTAGAATGGACTTGCCGCATGACTCGCATATATAAATCGTCTTGCCTGATCCGCCCTTTTGCAGGGCCTCTTCTGCCCTTTTCACCCTCCGGCCGCAGTAGCAGACGTAGCCCCGCAGGCGGGCAGGATTGCCGAGCATCAGAGCAAAGGGCGGCACATCCTCCGCCACCAGGGCACCGGCACCGATCATGGCATACTCGCCCACGGTGATTCCGCAGACTATGGTGGCATTGGCTCCGATGCTCGCCCCCCGTCCGATCCTGGTGGGCGAGACATGCCCCTCGTCCCAGATGAAGGCCCGGGGATAAAGGTCGTTGGTGAATGTGGCCGAGGGGCCCACAAAGACGTCGTCTTCGATGGTCACGCCCTTATAAACGGATACGAAGTTCTGGACTTTGACATTGTCGCCGATCTGGGCATCGATGTCTATGTAAACGCTCTTTCCTATGTTGCAGTTCCTGCCGATCTTTGATCCGCGGCGCACATGGGCGAAGTGCCAGATCTTCGTTCCCTCGCCGATGGCCTCGCTCTCCACCACTGCCGTGGGATGGGCATAGAATCCCTCTTGGCTCATAGCAGTCCCTCCCAATTTTCCCTAATGATGGAGCTCCACCTTGATCTGCTCGCAGATCCGCAGGTTTTGCAGGGCCTGGTCGGGAGTGACCGGGAAGATCCTCCTCCCGTTTATGCAGTCCAGGAAGGTCTTCAGCTCCACCTTGAGGGGCTCGACTTTATTGACCAGCACCTTTTCGATGATGTTCTCCTGGGTGTATCTCTCGCCTTCCACGCCATACTTTCCCGGTTTTCGATAAATGTAAACCTCCTGGGTCATGAAGTCGCCCTCGGCCGTAAAGTCCTGGGACTCGACATAAAGGCTGCGAAACTTCTTGCAGGAGAGGCGGCTGGCCGAGAAAGAGACCACAGTGCCTGGGAAGACGGCCATGGCCTCGCAGACATTTGCGCTGCCGGCGCTGAAGATCCTGTAGTCCCTCTCTCCCGGAAAGAGGGCATTGAAGACTATATCGATGTCGTGGATCATGAGGTCCTCCACCACCGAGGCGTCGGTGATGCGGCTGGAAGTGGGATTGTGCCTCTTGATGCAGACATAGTCCGGCCGGCCGGCGATCCTGGCCATCTCCGCCACAATGGGATTGAACCTCTCGATGTGGCCCACACCCACCACCAAATCTGGGTTGGAGAGGCGTTTGCTCTCGATTATCTTTAAAAGTCGCGTGCCCTCTTCCACCGTCAGAGTGATGGGCTTTTCGATGAGGCAGTTTACGCCGGCCTCGATCGCCTGGCCGGCGACCTGGAAGTGGTATCTGGTGGGCACACAGATGCTCACCGCCTCGGCCTTTGCCAGTAGCTCCGGAAGAGTGGCGCAGACCTCCGCCACATCACGGCTCCGGGCGGCGCTCTCCGCCACGGGATCATAAACATAGACGGTGTCGACTCCCTTCAGCTCCGAATAGACGCGCACATGGTTTCTTCCCATGGCCCCCACGCCGATGACTCCTACATCCATATCTCATCCCTCGAAGGAGTTTACGGCCATGGCGATGTAATGCAGCTCCTCTGCGGAGAGGGAGGGGTGGACCGGCAGGCTGAGGACCCGGCGGGCCACGTCTTCTGCCGTCGGACAGATGCCTTTTTCGTATCCCAGGCCCTGATAGAGCGGCTGCTCGTAGACTGCTTTAGGATAGTGCACTGCCGATGCAATTCCCTTAGACTCCAAATACTGCATCAGCCGCTCTCGCGAAGCCGGGGCGTCATCCTCTATCCGCAGGACATACTGGTGGTAGACGTGCCGGACGCCCTGCGACTCATAGGGTGTGGTCAGGCCTTTGGCCCTGATCTCCCTGCTGAGGACGGCCGCATTGGCGATCCGCCGGGAGGTGAACCCCTCGAGCTTTTGAAGCTGCACCCGGCCGATTGCGCCTTGCAGGTTCATCATCCTGTAGTTGTAGCCCAGTGAGATGTGGTTGTACTT
>DAOPZB010000002.1:0-28114 GCA_035353195.1 Methanothrix sp.
GGGCAATGTCTTCTCCGCTCACCTCCAGGCCTTCTCCGGAGAGCTGCCCGGACCGCTGGTGCCGCCGGAGCGCACCGCGGGCAGAACCATAGTCTACCCTCCCGGCGATCTGACCGTCAAAGCCGATTTATGCCGGGATTGGAGCCAGGACGTGCCGGCAATGGGATCGCGAATCATGGCAGACGAGCCGCTGCTCTCCATTACAGCTCAGGGAAGAAACAGGGGGCAGGTTTTGGCCATGCTGCAGAGCAGAGCGGGCAAAATGCTGCGGCTGGCCGGATGCCGATCCTGGGATCGCGGCATATCTGCAAAAATTGAATGATTGATGGCGGTCCGGGCCGGGTCGGCGCCGGAGCTTTTCACTGAAAGGAACCGGCTGGGCTTTTGGGCTTGGCTGGTCTTACCAGGACACAACCCTGAAAATCCAGTTGCTGATGAGGGTCCAGGCTTTGACATAGCCTGATCCTTTCTCCAGCTTCTCTCTATCCTTTTCGCTGTATATATTTTTAGATTCCATCCATGAGTCCATGCCATGAGTTCACTTCTCATTCCAATATAACCATGTCGGTCTGCAGCAATATGAAAAAAATGCCAGGAAAAGGGCACGGCTGCTCACGGAATTAGCCTTCCGGCATCCATATAAAAAGTTTATGCTTGAAAAGTTAATATAGCATAAGATAAGAGGAGATAATAGTGAAATGCGGGGGATGAAATGAAGTCGCCGGAAAGAATTACCATCGCTTTGGACGAAGAGACGGCAGGGCTGTTCAAGAAGATGAAGGAGGACCTGGGCATATCCCAGAGCGAGCTGATGAGGGAGTCCCTCAAGTTCTTCGGCAAACACAAGATGCTCTTTGAGTTCGCCGAGGACAAGAAGGTCTACACCCATGCCGAGATGCTCTCCGCAGGCGAGCACGTTATCCTGGATATTGACCACTGGATCCTGTTTCTCAATTTCATGGAGACCCATCCGGACAAAGAGAAGTTCTGGAATATGCACAAGGATGTCTGCCGGGCCCATGCCGAGCAGTTCAAGCACAAGCTCTTCAATGCCGAGAGCATTCTCCGCCGCCTGGAGATCTGCAATCTCTTCAACATGAGCAAGACCGGCAAAAACGAATTCACCCTCATCTTCGGCTCCGATGCCCCCAAGAAATTTGTGCGCATCGAATTGGAAGAGATCTTTGCCGGCATGGGCTTTTTGGTGGAGATCAAAGAGGACTTCTCCAAGTTGAGGATTAAAGTGCTTCACGACCTGTAAACGCCTCCTCTGCAAATCATCGCGACACAATGATCCCCTGCACCATTACTGTTTGCACCATTACTGTTTTATGGGATGAATTGGAGAGGGATTTTTATGGATCTCATGGCCCTGGTGCAGGGATTCATGGCTAAAAAGCAGGCTTCGCTCTGCGAGGATCTCGCGAAAAAGTACGGTGTCCCCAGAGAGGAGATAGCTCCTGCGGTAAACTCCTTCCTGGAGCAGACCTACACCCCGGCAGGCCGGCTGGCTGATGACATCTGCCGCATGGACAAGATGGTGCTCCTCTTCATCGGCAGAAAGGACTGCGCCATCTGCCAGAGAAGCAAACCCATTTTGCATGACTTTCTCGTCGCCCACAACGACCTCGTGCTGGTGGATCATGACTATTCCCAGCCACAAGGGCTCCTGTATCATATCATCCATACTCAAGAGAAAGGCATGCTCCCACTGATTGCTTTTATCTGCAAGGGAGACATAAAAATGATCTTCACGGGGGAGTGCCTCTGTCCGGATGCTTATGAAAAGCATTATTACGACATGAAGGCTGAATGCTGCCAAAATTTATATGTTCGCTGAGATTGTAGACACTGAAATTGCTGAGAAGCAGGGAGGGAGATTATGACCTTAATTGTGCTCAACTTCAAGACCTATCGCGAATCGACCGGCGAGCAGGCGGTGCGCCTGGCCGGGATTTGCGAGGATATTTCTCGAGAATATGCTGTGCAGATGGTTGTGGTGCCCCAGGTGGCGGACATATCCGCCGTGGCATCGGCAGTGAAGATCCCGGTTTTCGCTCAGCATGTGGACGGAGTGGGGTTCGGCGGCTTCACCGGGCACGTGACCGCGGCCAGCCTGGCCGGCGCGGGAGCAAAGGGCAGCCTCATCAACCATTCGGAGAGGAGGCTTAAGTTGGCCGAGATCGAGGCCTCCATCTCTGCCTGTCGCCAGGCGGGCTTAAAGAGCATAATCTGCACCAACAATGTGGCCACCACCCGCGCCGCAGCGGCCTTGCAGCCTGACTGGGTGGCCGTCGAGCCGCCGGAGTTGATCGGAAGCGGCATTCCCGTCTCCAAGGCCGATCCCGATGTGGTCATAAACTCGGTGAAGGCAGTCAAGGGCATCGCACCCCAGGTTGGCGTGCTCTGCGGAGCGGGCATAACCCACGGCGAGGACCTCCTGAGCGCTCTGGAGCTGGGCACGGAGGGTGTGCTGCTCGCCTCCGGGATAATCAAGGCCAAAGACCAGCGAAAGGCTCTGGAGGACCTCGTAGCCGGAGCCGGCAAATGATAGCCGTTCACGTCCGGGTCTCAGGCAGGGTGCAGGGCGTCTTTTATCGCGCCTTTACCAGGGAAAATGCCCTGGCACTGGGGATCAAAGGCTGGGTGAGAAACATCCCCGGTGGCGGAGTGGAAGCGGTGCTGGAAGGGGAGAGGAAGGCCATTGGAGAGCTGCTCCGGTCCATGAAGACGGGACCTGCGGGTGCCATGGTTCTGGGTATGGAATTCTCAGAGCTGGAGCCCAGGGGATACGAGGACTTCGAAATAGAATACTGATGGATGTGATATCATGCTTACCGTTAACAGATACAAATGCTGCTACTGCGGTGCATGCGTAGCAGTCTGCCCCACATGTTCCCTGGAGCTGGTGGAGACATGGCTTGAGGTCTCGGAGCAGTGCAAAGAATGCGGCCTGTGCACCAAAATCTGCCCGGTGGGGGCTCTGGAGGTCAAGGCATGAAGTGCGATGTGATCGTGGTTGGTGCCGGTCCGGGCGGCTCCATGGCCGCCAAGGCCGCCGCCTCGGCAGGGCTGAAGGTTGTGCTCCTTGAGAAGCGGCAGGAGATAGGCGATCCGGTGCGCTGCGCCGAGGGAGTGAGCAAGAGGTCGCTGCACAGGCTGGTCGATCCCGAGCCGGAGTGGATTGCCTCCGACGTCAAGGGGGCCAGGATCTATGCTCCCGACGGGACGAGGATCGTCATGTCCGAGGACAAGAGCGGCGGAGAGGTGGGCTACGTTCTGGAGAGGAAGGTCTTCGACCGGGGGCTGGCCATGCTGGCCGCCCAGGCGGGGGCGAGGGTCATGGTCAAGACCCGCGCTTTGGGGCTGCTAAGAAAGGACGGGGCCATAAGCGGCGTCAAGGCTATGCACATCGGCGAGCCCATTGAGATAGAGGCCCCCCTGGTCATAGGCGCAGATGGGGTGGAGTCCAAGGTGGGCCGCTGGGCGGGGATAGACACCACGCTCAAGCTGCCGGACATCGAGTCCTGCGCTCAGTTCCTGGTGCACGATGCCTCCATCGACGAGGAGTACACCGAGTTCTATTTGGGCAACAGCGTCGCTCCATCCGGATATGCCTGGATATTCCCCAAGGGCGAGAAGCTGGCCAATGTGGGCCTGGGGATTCAGGGGTCCAAAGCCGGTCCGGGAGAGGCGGTGCGGCTGCTCAAAGAGTTCATGAAGACCCGATTTCCCAACGGCAGGGCGGTGGAGATGGTGGTGGGAGGAGACCCCTGCTCCGGGCCCATCGACTCAGCCATCACCGACGGCGTGATGCTGGTGGGAGACGCCGCCCATCAGACCGATCCCTTAACGGGCGGAGGAATTCTCAACGCCATGCAGGCGGGGGTCATCGCCGGTGAGGTGGCGGCAAAAGCCCTGGCCAAGGGCAGCGTGCGCAAGAGAGATCTGCAGGAGTACGAGGACCGCTGGAGGGCGGACATAGGCAAGACCATCGCCAGGAGCTTCCAGCTCAAGGAGTTCTTTGTCAAGCTGACCGATAAAGACCTAAACCAGCTCATGGGATCTCTGGCCAAAGAGGACATCGCCAAGATGGACCTGCCCGGAATGCTGCGCGTCCTGTTCAGGCTCAATCCCAAGCTGCTCTGGAGCTTGAGGAGTCTGATAATATAAGTCAAACTGCGCGCTCCCAGGCAAGCTGCGGAGTGCGCAGTTTGGTCTTATTCTCATATTTTTAATATGGACAAAATTATATCGTCGTCTGCCCCAGCACACTGCTCCCGTCCGCCCTCCTGGGCAGCCTATCGGGATCAAAGCCCACCACTATCTTCTCCTTGCCCGCTCTGATCTCCACCACTCCCATGTGGAAGATGTAGCGCATGGTCCTCCTGCCATCCGGGATGGCCAGCCTGTGCTCCCGGCGCAGGATGGCGGCGGCAGAGGTCTGCAGGGCCGGGCCGCTCTGCAGAAAGAGCAGGCCGGGCAGGTTGAGGCGCTGGTGGTCCGCCGTGGGATACCTCTCGTCCATCAGGTCGACCAGCTCTTCGCGACGGATGGTCACCTCCGCCTGGCCGCTCTTAACGGCAATCAGATTCTCATCAGCCTGGACGGAATCGATATGCGAGTGGAGGGCGCTGAGCACATAGCTGTCCCCGCGACCCCTGTTTTCCGCGGGCAGGAGTGCTTCCAGCTTTTTCATAAAGGGCCTGAGGAGCGGGCTGGTCCCGGCAAAGAGAGATCCGGGCAGGTTTTTGACCTCGGTGCGAGCCAGTTCACGCAGATCCTTCTCCCGGATCTCAATGGTTATCATGGAAATGGCTGGTCTCCTGCAAGGAAATATAACTTGCTCATCAAAATTATTTCTTTGTAAATAATATGATAATAAGATATAAAACTATTCACCCTAAATTAATTATTTAACCTCAATATGAGATTTGCCCGGACATTGGGCCGAAAAACCGTCCGGAATCTGCAAGGCTGATATTGGGCTCCCGGAAATTGCTGCAATTATAAAATCTCATCAAAGGTCATTATCGTCTGGTTGCTCATCTAAATGTAAATGCAAATTGCTTTGAAAGTTATTATCTAAAGTATTAGTCTAAATTTGTAATATTAAAAGACATACCCTTTCAAAACAAATTATTTATATCATTAAGTATTTGTGTCATGAAAAATATGGTGACGATTATGAGAGAGTCCACCGTGAAGATCCTGGACGACAAGGACATGGAATTTGTCGAAACGCTTCGATCCCTGAGCGTGCCGCGAAATGTGGCAACGCTCATAACCTTCCTGGCCAATGTAGATGAGGCCTCCTCTCGCGAGATAGAGATGGGCTCGGACCTGCGGCAGCCTGAGGTCTCCATTGCCATGCGCACCCTGCGCGACAACAATTGGATTGAAGAGAAGGAGATCAAGCGGGAAGGAAAGGGCAGACCGATGAAGGTCTACTCGCTGAGGGCCAAGATAGATGAGATCATAAGGCACTTCGAGGAGGAGAAGCTGCACGAGTCCGCCCAGGCCATGGAGAGCATCCAGAGGCTAAAGCAGCTCATATCAACTGAAGCCGGGCAATAATTCCATAAAAAATCAAAAATTCAAATGGTCGCATAAAGAGTCATATTTCCATTTCCGGCGCAATTTCGCCGGGATCTGGGGAGTGGGGGGAAATCTGGCTCATCGCTACTTGATGCGGCTAACCTTGGTCTGCTCAATTGCCAGCTCTTCTTCCATTATAAAAAAACTGGGGCCAATTCGCCTTCCGCCCGCCCCGCCTTACATCTCGCCCTGGCCTGCTCCAGCGCTCTTTCCAGCTCTGCCATATCGGCGAGCGATATCCTTACCCTGCCCCCTGCATAGGCCAGCTCCATCTCCGGCCTGCCCCCGCCGGAAGACGGCAGCCTTTCTGCTGCCAGCTCCGCCAGAGTAGCGTCAAGGATAACCTCTCCCTCCGCCTTTCTCCAGAAGAGCAGCCTGCTGTCCGTTACCGCCCAGACGCCTGGCAGCCAGGAGCCGATCAGCCCCTCTTCCTGCCACAGATATCCGAAGGCCTTGAAGAGCAGCTCCTCCTCCGAATAGAGTAGCCTTATTGCTCCCTGTCCACCTTCTCCAGATCGTCGGTCCACATCTCAGGATTTATAAACTTATCGAGCTGCTCATCTGACGCCAATGGAAGAACAGAGTCTTCGATGCCGTTTAATTCGCAACTGATCTTCTCAGGGGCAGCGGAGGAGTAGAGATAGGATTGGCTGAATGGTTCGATTTCTGCAGCTTTCGGATAACTATTCTCTGGAATTGGCGGAACCTGTTTGCAGAAATGCATCTGTATCCTCTCGACTAAAGCCGTAGCCAGGCCTTGCAGGCCGCTCTTCTTATCTAATTTATTAATTTTGGCAGCCATTAGCACCATCTATTCGGCTCTATTTCTAAGTCATGTTTCTTCATCTATTCAATTAATCTGTCTTTCTTAAAATTATATTTGTCGATTAGTTATGAAAGAGATTTCTTATTCATTTGAAAACCTCTCCTGCCTCTTTATACCAGAGAAGAAGGTCCAGGTGGCCCATGGGGATCTCTGCCTGCCGGGAGAAGGCAGTCATCTTCTTTTCGATATCCAGATACAGCCTCTTTGTGGGAGAGGATGGGACTTCATCTATCACCCCCAAAAGGGCCAGATTCTTGAGGATGTGCCTGTCCAGTATGGCCAGGTTTTCGCCGAGGCCGATGTTCCTCAAAAAGTGGCTGGCTTCCTTGTATCCCAGCCCTTTGATATTGTCCACCAGCCACTCTCGGGCTGCAGCAGGGCTGGAGAATGAAGCCAGAGTCTCCCTCAGGGACGCGGCATCAAACCTGGACCGAGCCAGGCAGATGTACTCCGCTTTTCTCTGATTGAACCGAACTCCTACCAGCTCTTCGGATACGAGGGACGGCTCGACTTTTCCCATGAGGCATTTTCTCTCCAGCCTCTGCACCGCCTTCCAGCATGTCTTCGCTTTGGACTGGGGGGTGAGCAGGCAGAAGGCCAGCTCCCGGAAGAGCTCAACGTCTGAGGCCTTCTCCCAGATGCGGCGAAAGTCGGAGAGGCGAGCCTCGATCTGCGGCTTTATGGGACGGTACAGCTCATGGAGGTCGTCGATGTCGAGCAGCTCCCTTTCGGGGTTGACCCTGCTATTGCTGCTGCTATTGCTGCTGCGGTTGTTATTGCTGTTGCTATTGCTCTTGATATCGGTGTCGGGATGAATTGCCATTAAACTCTTTTTGGGCGCAGAGGTATTTAGGATTTTGCCGGCTCTTCGCTGTCGATCCCAGGTTTTGCATCGCCGATTGAAACGGATTCATTCCCCACAATAGGCTGACGGCTTCTTCAGCGCGGTTCTGGCTGTTGATCTGTGGCCTGCGCCCCATCTCAAGCTTTAAAAGCCATGCCGCTCTTCATACCGCCGATGAATAGAGAAGCCCATCCCCGCCGGCCTGAGGGGAATGAATTCCATCTCGTCTCCTCCTTTGCCCCCACCGGCTCCCAGCCCCAGGCTATCGATAAGCTGACATCCGGGCTGAAGGCGCACCCTCAGGGAGGCTTTGGCCCCGCAGGCAAGAATTTCCATACCCTTCTTGGGGTCACCGGTTCAGGCAAGACCTTTACCGTGGCCAATGTCATCCAAAACCTGCAGAAGCCCACATTGGTCATAGCCCACAACAAAACCCTGGCCGCCCAGCTTTATAACGAATTTCGGGAGTTCTTCCCTGAGAACCGGGTGGAGTACTTCGTATCCTATTACGATTATTATCAGCCTGAATCCTATATTCCTTCCAGGGATCAGTATATCGAAAAGGACTCGCTCATCAATCCCAAGATCGAACAGATGCGGCTCGCTGCCACTGCCTCTCTGCTCTCCCGCCCTGATGTGATCGTGGTAGCCTCCGTCTCCTGCATCTACGGCCTGGGAAATCCTGAGAACTTTCAGAAGATGGGCTTTGAGGTGAAGGTCGGAGAGACTATCCCCCGAAGGCAGATCCTGGGCCGGCTGGTCGATATACTCTTTGAGAGAAACGACATCGACCTCGCGCCGGGCCGCTTCCGGGTTAAGGGGGACACCATTGACATCGTGCCCGGCTATTTCAACAACATCATCCGAATCGAGCTGTTTGGAGATGAAGTGGAGAGGATCTGTGAGGTGGACCGGATCACCGGGAGGGTCAAAGAGGATATGAACTACTTCTTCATCTATCCGGCAAGGCATTACGTCATTCCGGAGGAGGAGCAGAAGGCGGCTATAGAGAGCATCAGGGCGGAGATGGAGGAGAGGCTGCCGGAGCTGGGGGCACTGGAGGCCCACCGCCTGCGCCAGAGGACCCAATACGACATGGAGATGATCTCCGAGACGGGCAGTTGCAAGGGAATCGAAAACTACTCCCGCCACTTCGACCGCCGCCGCTCCGGCGAGCCTCCCTACTGCCTCATCGACTATTTTCCCGACGACTTTCTGCTGGTCATAGACGAGAGCCACCAGACGCTGCCCCAACTGCGGGCCATGTACAATGGCGACAGGTCCCGAAAGAAGAGCCTGGTAGACTACGGATTTCGGCTGCCAAGCAGCTATGACAATCGGCCTCTGCGCTTTGAGGAGTTCGAGAGGCACATGAGAAATGCTATCTTCGTCTCAGCCACGCCCGGAGACTACGAACTGGAGCACTCTTTCCAGGTGGTCGAGCAGATCATTCGCCCCACCGGCCTGCTAGATCCCGTGGTCGAGATCCGGCCGGTGGAGGGGCAGGTCAGAGACGTGATGGCCGAGATCCGCAAGGTCATTGCCAGCGGCGACCGGGCGCTGGTCACAACCCTCACCAAGCGCCTGGCCGAGGAGCTGACCGACTTTCTGGCCCAAAACGAGATCCGCACCCGTTACCTGCACTCCGACATCGACACCTTAGAGAGGACGGAGATCATCCGGGAGCTGAGGCTGGGCAAGTTCGATGTGCTCGTGGGAATCAACCTGCTGCGGGAGGGCCTCGACATCCCGGAGGTGGGGTTCATCGGCATCCTGGATGCCGACAAAGAGGGCTTCTTGCGAGATGAGAAGAGCCTCATCCAGACCATAGGCCGCGCCTCCCGAAATGCCGGATCGCGGGTCGTCCTCTATGCAGACCGCATGACCGGATCCATCCGGGCGGCAGTGGAGAAGACGGAGAGGAGGCGAGCCCTGCAGAAGGCTTACAACGATGAGCACGGCATCGTGCCCCGCACCATCAAAAAGCCCATCCGGGAAAAAGAGGTGGAAGTCACCGACATCCGGCACATCCCCAGGTCCGACATCCCCAATATGATCATAGAGATGCAGGTAGAGATGCACGCTGCGGCGGAGAGGCTGGAGTTCGAAAGGGCTATTGAGCTTCGGGATACAGTCAAGAGGCTGGAAAAGGAAATGGAAAGGGAAATGGAAAGGAAGACGAAGGTTGGATAAATCCGGAGACAGACGCAAAGTGAGCGAAAAAGCCCGAAATTTCCCGCAGGACCAAAGGGAGCTGACCAGAGGTGTCTCCCTGCTCATCGGAGAGCCGAAGAAGGCCATCAGAAAGCTCTCCGGACCCATGATCGTGGCCATGATGATCCAGGCAGCCTACAATCTGGTCAATGCGGTCTGGGTGGCCGGCTTGGGCTCGGATGCCCTGGCTGCCGTGGGATTTGTGACGCCGGTCTTCATGGTGGTGATGGGCCTGTCCAACGGCCTGGGGGCGGGCGTCTCATCAGCCATCTCCCGCCGGATCGGGGCGGGGGACAGATGGGGCGCAGACAATACGGCCATGCACGCCATGCTCATGGTGGTGGGAGTATCTCTGGTCCTGACGGTCTGCCTGCTCAGCTTTGCCGGACCGTTGCTGGCGATCATGGGCGCGGGAGCATCTCTTGATATGGCCCTTGAGTACGGAAATATCGTCTTTTCCGGCAGCATCTTTGCGGTCTTCTCTGCCATGGCCTTTGCTATTTTGCGGGGCGAGGGGGACACCAAGCGCACCATGTATGCTATGGCCGCTGGGTCGTTGATCAACGCCGTCCTCGATCCCATCCTCATCTACTGGGCGGGCATGGGCGTTGCCGGAGCGGCCTGGGGGACGGTCGTATCCATGTCACTGGTCTCGCTGGTTCAGGCCTACTGGCTGCTCATTAAGAGAGACACCTATGTCGCCCTCACGGGGCGTGCCTTCTCCTGGAGCCGATCGGTTATGTCGGATATCCTCCGGGTGGGAATTCCGGCGAGCGTGGAGTTTCTCTTCTATTCCATAGATGCCATCATCATCAACGCCATGCTGGTGCGGGTCTCCGGCACTGATGCCGTGGCTGTCTACACCGCCGGCTGGAGGGTGATATTCGTAGCTTTGGTTCCCCTGATCGCCATTGCCATGGCGGAGATCTCCGTGGCCGGGGCGGCCTTCGGTGCCAGGAGATACGACAACCTCTCCGTCATCCACAGCTATTCCACAAAGCTCGGGCTGGCCATAGGGGCTGCTACCGCCCTCATCACCGGCCTGTTCGCCCCCCAGATAACCACCTTCTTCACCTACAGCGCAGACAGCGCCCACCTGGCTCCTGCTATGGTGGCTTTCATGCATGCCATGTGCCTCTTCTATCCCTTCGTCTCCCCGGGGATAATGTCGGCGTGCCTCTTTCAGGGGGCGGGCAAAGGTATGACATCTCTCGTCCTGAACCTGCTCCGGGATGTGGTCCTCGTAACCCTGATGGCCTATGTGCTGGGAATCGTCCTGGGGCTGGGACAGAGAGGCATCTGGTGGGGAATCGTCTTCGGCAACATCAGTGGCAGCCTGGCCAGCTACCTGTGGGCCAGGCTGTACATCTCCAGGGTGATAAAGGATCAGGAGGGGCGTGCTGAGGGAATCTAATATGATCCGAGCAACTTGTTATTTGCTGTCAGGACGGGGACACCACAATTATGAAAATCTCCATCATGAGTTACCAAGGTGTATCCGTGTTTTTTGCATAATTTAATATAAGTTAAATCATTAAAATCTGAGCTAATTTTTCCGTATTCGATCAATTGATTTTGTAGATTGATAAAGTTATAATCCAGATCGCATAATTGAGCTTCTTTAAGTATTTTATTCATGTTTAACACGATTTCTTTAGACGTCTGTCTTCCTTTTTCGGACTCTCTAAATAATTTATAATAATTTTTATTTGGATCTTTTCTAGTTATATAGGGAATAATTCTATTAAATTCTAAATGTGAAAATACCCGTATAAATTCTGAAAGTACAAATGCATCCAGATAGATTTTGCAGCGATTTAGCCGCATTTTTTCGAATGCATCTGTATAATATTTTCTAAAATATTTATTATCATAAGGATATTGTCCATAATATAAATAAATCCAAATATTGGTGTCTAGAAAAAACTTTTCATCTTTAGAAAAATAATATTTCTTTCGGATGTCTTCGACTCGATTATTCATTATCTTCGCCAAGTATTTCATTCATATTGGTTTTAAAATCAATAGGATCTTCTAAAAAATTCCGAATCCTATCAATGACTCTATCAAGTATAAACTTGTCGTCCTCAGAGAGATCACACACAGTTACGTTTCTTTTAATATCCCTATCATTTAAGCCGCTTAAGTATAGCTTTCCGAATGCAGATTCGAAAAATGCCGAACTAATTTCGGTAACATCTTTAAACGAAACCATGACTCTGTTGCCATTACGCAATGCGTCTGATATCGCATGAAATAATTTTGTGGCGGTTTCATCAGATATGCAAAATGGACTATTTGCTAACTCTGCTGCGCTTATTGACACTGGTTTTCCTAGAATCACAGTACCCATATCCATATTGCAGACATCTTCGATGCTTGTGCCATGAACCTGCAATGCCTGAGTTTTCTCTTCTTGAGCAGATGAAGTTCTATTATCCAACCTGGCTCCAATGGTTTTTGTCGTGAATTCTGCGTCTGAACAATATCGCTCATATACGGAGTTGGATTCGGTCTGGTATCTGATCATTACGAATTCTCCGGCTGGCCAAATCTTTTTATAAATACCCAGACTGTCCAGATTAGAGGTCTGCAAACATTATCTATCGCTTCAATGAGTCGTCCCTCAGTCAGTTCATCAAAAGAAATCTCTTTGGCAAATTGTATTGACTTTAGGTTATCTCCTGACTGTTCCAACATAAACGTCGCAGGCGCAAAGATTAAATCTCTTTTTAGATCCCAAATAAACTCTTCTTTTCTCTTGGAGTTCAATCGACCAAAAGCAGCAAGGTGATTTGGATGTAGTTCAAGTTTTGAAATTACTATGACGGAATTATATAACTTTTTAGGCTTGGCTATTACAATTCCAACTTGAGTCTCTGTCTTCCCTTCAAATTGGAAGTCTGTATCGTCGGACTTTTTTTCTCTGATGAAGATCTGCCGTGCCCTCATCCACACCTCAATCTTTTCTTTTACATCCTTGAATTCTTCTGGTGGCACGAATGAACCTCGCTCCTTAATATCAGGATATACTCGAATGGAGGTATAAAGGTTTTGAGAGGAGATTGGCTGCCAGGATCTCAGCTCAATTTGCATCAAAAAAAAGGAGGACCGAAAGGTTCTTGGCGATATATCGCCTATGCCACCATACAATCCTGAAAGAATATGCCACAAGTCCAGGCACAAATTGCATGAACTGATTTAAGGAGGGAAGAAGAATGGAAAGGCAGTGCACATGGGCTGCGATAGCAATAGCCGCATTATTAGTACTCGGTTTTGATGCGAGTGCGTCGATATCTGCCGAGGAAGCTGTTTCGATGATCAATTACCAAACAGGGATATCTCCCTTCTGCTATATCTCCGGGGACACTGTTCGTCAGATATATGAGGGAAACGATCTCAACATGGATTTTCCAGACTATACATTGACCAGCAGATATCCGGTATATAGCTACGATCCGCGAGATTCGTCCAGTCTGGAATCTGTATACAGCGTCAGCAGAGATGGTTTCAAGCCTGTATTATATGAAGTCCTGGGAGGAACTTTTACCAAGAGTCGGGTGGACAGCGGCACATACCAGTTCCACTGGATAGTGGCAAACCAGCTTGCGAACGAAATTGATTTGATTAGAATCGATCCATTTTGGACCGATGATCCCGTAGTTGTGGCCAGATATTCGCTCAGCACAATCACAATATACAACACTGTATCAGGTCAAGGACCATCCGGTCAGGGACAATATGGCCAGGGGTCATCCGGCCAGGGACAATATGGTCAGGGGCAATATGGTCAGGGACAATATGGTCAGGGGCAATATGGTCAGGGACCATCGGGTCAAGTGCCATATGGTCAGGGGCCGGAGCAAGAGAGCCCTCAATATTACGAAGGCAATAGTTATCTCAATCAGCCTTGAGGGTGAAAAGAAAATAGCCGGCAGAGAAGGATAATTGCGAAAGGAACGCCTGGCGCGGTTGGATTTCATAGGTGGGAAGGAGGCCTTCGGAAATCAGGGCCTGCAAAGCCTTTCCGGTTAAGTCTGCGGAGGCGTTCCTTGATAAATATAACGAGTGAGGAGAGTAAGCCCCCTTCTGTTCTTTGGCGGCATTCGGCTTAGCGCCATACCCGAGCTTGGCTGGACGGCCAGGTTCTCAGCTCTATTCTGGCTTGCACCCACAGGGTTTCGCCGTTTCATCCGCCTCCCGCGCGACCTCAGCCTTGCGGCATCATCGCTTTGGCGCGGGGCGGTCTCGTTTCTGTGCCAGAGCCGGAGCTCTCGCCCCACATCCTTAGAAGATGTCTGTGTGTCCAGTGGTGGGGGGACTTTCCACACCGGCCTTAAACGGCCAGCGGCAGCCGCCCTTCCTCTCTCGTCAGGTCTTGTCTGTCCAGGGGCGGTTATAATGCCTTCGGTTGGAGAAAAAGGACAAGGCCAAAGCAAACCTTTATGCCTGGCCATACCAACTTTCTTCTCACATGGCCCGAGATCAGAGAGACCACTACTACCGGCTGGCAAAGGAGGAGGGCTACAGAGCCCGCTCCGCCTACAAGCTGCTGCAGATCAATGAGAAGTTCCACATCATCAGGAGGGGAGACTCAGTAGTCGACCTGGGGGCGGCTCCGGGCGGCTGGCTGCAGGTGGCTGCGAAGCTGTCCGGCGGCATTGTGGTGGGCGTGGACATCGAGCCCATCCTGTCCATCCCGGGCGTGGTGACATTTCAGGCCGACATCACCAAAGACAGTACGGTGGACCTGGTGAAGGGGGCTTTAGGAGGAGAAGCTGATGTGGTCATATGCGATGCTGCACCTAACCTCACCGGTGCCTGGGACATGGATCACGCCGTATCCGTCGACCTGGCCCGCTCCGCGCTCAAAATGGCCAGAAAGCTGCTCAAGCCGAAGGGCAACTTTGTAGTCAAGGTCTTTCAGGGCGACCTGTTCCTGGACTTTTTAAACGATGTGCGGCGCGAGTTTTCCTCCGTCCAGGCGCACAGCCCCCCGGCATCAAGAAAGGAGAGCGCAGAAACCTATGTTGTCGCCAAGAAGATGCTCACCGCCCCGGTGAGACGGGGGGAGATGCTGGACGTGCAGATTGAGTCGACCGGCAAGTCGGGAGACGGAGTGGCCATGGTGGAGGGCTTCGCGATCATCGTCAGAAATTCGCGGCTTGGAGAGAAGCTGAGGGTGAAGATCGACGCTGTAAAGCCCAATTTTGCCTTTGCGGATATCCTGGAGAGAAAGGATTAATAACCTGCCCAAGAAAAGAAGGAGGAAGGGCGATTTCTATGGATGACAATGCCGTGATCTTCATCGGTGACAAACCAGTCATGAACTATGTTCTTGCCGTTATGACCCAGTTTAACAAACCCATCACCAAAGTCACGCTCAAGGCCAGAGGCCGGGCCATATCCCGGGCGGTTGATGCGGCGGAGATCACCAGAAACAGATTCATGCCCAATTTAACTGTTAAGAACATCACCATCGGCACGGAGGTCATCCAGAGCGAGGACGGCAAGACGGTGAACGTATCCTCGATGGAGATATTGCTGGAAAAAGAGCAAAAGTAATATTTTTAATCATATATATTTCAATAATTTCTAACCAAGGATCAATTGAAGTCATTTTTGGGGAAAGTCTTAATATCATAAGAACAGCTTTAGCTTATGATTGGCTCTGATATTGGGTCAGAATCTGTAGTATCAGTGATATTTGCCCTCTTCTTATTATCGGCATTCTGCACATGTGAGGACGGCGCAGCCAGCATGAGGATGATTGATCAGTCGATAGACCATGCGATGGACCAAGCGATGGATCAATCGCTTCATAATGGCACAGAACTGGCGGGCAGAGATCTATCCGGCCTGGACCTCTCCGGGGCTCAATTGAACCGCGCCGATATGAGGCGATGTCTGCTCATAGGCACCGGCCTGAACGATGCAGCATTGCAGCAGTCGGATCTGGGCTACTCCCATCTGAGCGGGGCAAGCCTGACCGGGGCCAACCTGACCGCCTCCGACCTCTCCAAGGCGAACCTCAGCGGGGCGAATCTCAGTGGAGCCTTAGCCGAACGGGCCTGTCTGCAGGGAGCATCTCTGGTCAATGCCAATCTGACCGGGGCCAGCCTGCCAGGATCCAATCTCGTCGGGGCGGACCTCTCCGGGGCTGACCTTCGTGGTTCAGATCTCTCCGAGGCGAGGATGGGCGGAGCCGGATTCATAGGATCGCGTCTCTGCCGATCGTCCATCATATTCTCCAACTTCACCGGCGCCAACCTCAGCCATGCCGACCTCTCCGGGTCCACCATATCCGGATCGCTTTTCAGAATGGGCGATCTGTCCTCTGCCGACCTGAGCCGGACAATTGCCGGCGGAGCTGTGATGGATGAGGCAAACCTGACCGGCGCCGACCTGTCGTATGCTGATTTTTCCGATGGCCAGATACATCGCGCTATGCTCGCCGGCGCTGTGATGGTCGAGTTCAATGGCTCCGGGATATGCATGGGCGGATCGGATCTGTCCGGCGCGCGTCTCATTCGCGCCGACCTTTCCGACGCCAGCCTGCATGATACTATTCTGGTGCATGCCGATTTGAGCGGCGCTGACGCCACGGGAGCGTGCATTGAGAATTCCGATCTGAGGGGGGCGAATCTGACCGGAATGCGCCTGGTCAGAGCCAACCTGGACGGCTGCAATATGTCCGGATTGAATATGAATCGGGCCAATGCCGTCAGCGCCAAGATGTGCTGGGCGGACCTCTCCGACAGCAACCTCTCCGCCGCACAGCTCTGCCGCGCCGAGTTCTATGGCTCGGATGTAAGCTTCGCCGATCTCAGCCATGCCGATCTGGCCAGAGCTTACATGATGATTGCCAATCTTTCAAAAGCCTCCCTGGTTGGGGCAAATCTGGAATCAACCGACCTGACCGGGGCGGAGATGAAGGGAGCAGATCTCAGCTCCGCAGTCCTGCACCAGACTGTGCTGAGCGATGCCAATCTCTCGGGAGCCACGCTCTCTTTCGCCCGGCTGGCGGGGCTGAACCTGCGGAGAGCAGATTTCCGAGGAGCCGGTCTGGCGGAAGCTGACCTTCAGGGCCCTATGCTCATTGAGGATGTGAACCTGGCAGGGGCCGATCTGAGTGACGCCAGGATGGAGCTGATATTGCTGCAAAATGTGAGCCTTGTCGGCGCAGATCTGAGGGATGCAAACCTGACCATGATTATGATGATCAATGTGGATATGAGCGGGGCCGACCTGCGCGGCTTGAGATGCGATGAGTTTACCCTGCAGAACATGCTCAATTGCCGCCGCGACGGGACGGCCATGAGCGATGATCTGGGGGAGAGGCTGGCGGCAATGGAGAGAACAGTCAATCAGGGTGGGCTTTTGGCGAAAACTGCAGGGAATTGAGACTGATGAGAGAAATCATTTGCCTCTGCATTTTCGCTCTGACGCTCTTCAGTCCCTGCTCTTGCGTAAATGTCCCTCCCGTAAATGATCTCTCCGATCTTAGAGCCCTCATCTCAGCATACGAAGACACCCGCATCTCCGTCCGGGACCTGGCCTTTTATCTGGTCAGCCACAACTACGATGCCGCTCCCAAAGACGGCTATGTGCAACTGCTCCTGGACGGTAAAATATACCGGCTGACTCCCAACGGAGACGCGCCGGGATTGTGCGATATCCTCCAGGAATGAAGGATCAAAGATAATAAGCATAGAAGCAAATAACATCATCTGTGACTGAGATGGAGATGGACGACCTGGGAGCCGTACTGGCTTACCACCAGAGGACAAAACATCAACCCCGCGCCATGGCTGCTGGTCCCGCAGGACTGGACTGGTCCAACCAGCCCGATCCCTTCCGCAGATACCAGGGCGCGCCTTGTTTCATGCTGGCAAGGCAGGGCTTCTCAACAGCAGCAGACGAGTCCTATTCCGGGGCTCCCCTCTGCCTGGAGAGTCTCTCGGAGTTCTTCTTCGAAAGCCTGGCCATATCGGGGAGAAAGGGCTTTGCTGGAAGCAGTTGGCCTCTGCGGGTCAATCCCTCCAGCGGCAACCTGCATCCCATAGAGGCCTACCTGATCGCAGGACCGCTGGCCTGGCGCGGAGGGGGCGAAGTGGCAACTTCCGGCGATGGCATTCGTAATGACGCCCCGGCAATATCTCACGGATCGCCTGCCCTCTACCATTATGCCCCGCAGAGCCACTCTCTGGAGACGCTCGCGAGGGTGACGGAGCAGAGCTGGGAGAGACTGGGCCTGCCGGCGGGAACTGTTCTGCTGGCGTTCTCGTCGATTTATTGGCGGGAGGCTTGGAAGTACGGAGAAAGGGCTTTTCGCTACTGCATGCTCGATGCCGGGCATGCACTGGCGGCGGCTGCCCTGGCCGCGGGCTGCCTGGGCTGGAGGCTATCGCTTCAGGAGGGCATAGGCCGGCAGGAGCTGGCCGGCCTTTTGGGCCTTAACCTTCCGGGCAGACCGCAGGCGGAGAGCGGAGAGGAGGAGCAGCCGGTGATGCTGGTCTCCATCTTCACCGACGGCCTGGCTCATGACACCTCAATTCATTCCGGCAGCCTCTCCCTCCTGGAGATCGTCCCGCTGCCCTCCCGCCCCAATTCCCTCAGCCCCCGCCATGTCTCATGGCCGGCCATCGACCTGGTGGCCAGGGCGTCGGACAAGCCTCCGTATCAGGAGACGGATTTTGAAGTTCATATGAATTCGGCCGCGAGAAATGCCGTTTTATCCGGATACCGTCCCCTGCTGCGCCGTCGGCGCAGTGCCCAGGCCATGGACGGCAGGAGCGTCATGCCTCTATCGGCATTCCAGTCGATCTTGCGGGCGGTCCTGCCGGAGTTGCCCCCTGGGCAGTCTCTTCCCTGGAGGCCCTGCGTTCATCCCGTCTTTTTCGTGCATCGGGTGGAGGGCCTGTCGACCGGCCTTTACATCCTCTTGCGGGATGAGGGCCAAAAGGAGTGTCTCCTGCAGGCCATGCGGCAGGACTTCGTCTGGCAGAGGCCTTCGCGCATAGCGGAGGATCAGCCGTTCTATCTGCTGGCTCAGGGCGACAGCCGCCTCTCTGCCAGAGCCGCATCCTGCCGCCAGGAGATAGCCTCAGACGGCTGCTTTGCTGCTGCCATGATCGCTCGGTTCGGCGAGCCCCTCAAGAGATACGGTCCAAGGTTTTATCCCAGGCTACTCTGGGAGTGCGGCGTCATGGGCCAGGCGTTATACCTGGCGGCGGAGGCGGAGGGCTTTCAGGGCTGCGGCATAGGCTGCTTCTTCGATGATATGGTGCATGACATGCTGGGCCTCTCTGGCCTGCAATATCAGGATCTGTACCACTTTACGGTGGGACGGGCCCGGATCGATTCCAGAATCCTTGATCTGCCGCCGTATGAATGATCTCACTATGTTTAAAGGTCAATCTTTACAGGTTGATCTGCCGGCACCAAAAGGATGAAATGGATCTGGCGCAGATCATGCAGCCAATGAATTCCGCGGCAAAAACGATGCGCTCAATTGTCATGTTGCTGCTCTGCCTGGCAGCCTTTCTTGCAGGGCCGGGGCAGGCGGCTCATGAATCCGGGCCGGTGGGGCCTTATGTTGTTTCTTTTGATATGAATACCACTATGGATTACCGGGTCGTAGTGGACGAAAAGCCTTCCTCAGGGGTCACAACTTCGGGAGTGAAATTTTCCCGATACAATTTGACGGTGGAGAGCGCAGAGTATTTTGCCAGGCTGATGCTGACGCGATATGAAATGCCCATGGTTGCCAATACATCTGCCAATGCCTATATCGTCTACAATGCCTTGCTTGGGGCAGGCGCGGATGAGCCGCAGATGTTCTCAAGTGAAGATTATCCCAATATTTCCATAGACGGCAGGCCTGCTGTGCTGGGCAATTTCCGGTTCGATAGGCAGTACCTCGGCCAGGGGCAGTACCAGGAGGGCGATCTGGTTGTCGCAGCCGCCTATTCCCCTGATGCAGAGCCTTACATGAACGAGACCTACCTGGGACAGACCGACTGCCGAGTCATATCCACTTACCCCTGGGAGGTCATCAGCTATCTGCTTTACACCCTGCATGTCGAGGTGCCGGAAGAGGAGGCCGCCGAGGATGGCCCGGAGATCGAGTCTCCAGCGAATGCACCGCAAAATCTGACCAATGCGACCAATGAGACCAGTGCCGTGAATTTGGCCGGCGCGACGAATATGGCAGCAGGTGGGCAATAGGCTATAACCAGTTAACCACAATCCTTTCGCGACCATTGCCAAGAATCATTCGGCGATCGCTTTCAGACATGCGTTTTCAGCATCTAACGGCTCATGGAGGAGTCATGTAGATGCTAGGTGAAATCTACATAATAATCAGCTTTTAATATTAAGCTGATGAACAAGATCTTTGGAGGAATCTCAATCAAATCAATTAAACTGATATTGTCGATCCTGGCTCTGGGAATTCTGGTTGCAGTAGGAGCCGCCTATGATGATCACGGTGGAGACCATGGAGGATATGGTGATCACGGCGGAGACTATGGAGGATATGGCGATCATGACGGCATGGGCGATCATAGCGGCAGGGGAGGACATGATACATTTGATGGCCGTGCTGGCGGCAAGTATATCGACTGGCTCAATCCCGGAGGGTACTATTATTACACGAGCTGGTATTATCCTACCTACTCCTACTCCTGGTATCCTGCATATACCTATAACTATCCGGCCTACTATTACACGGAACCTGTGGTCTATCCCACTTATTACTATGACCCGGTTGTCTATGATCCCTGGTATGCAACAAATGTCTATGGATGGGGAGGCGCAACCTACTACTATACAAATAGCTGGACCTGGTCTAATCACGGCGGCTTCTTCTTCTAAATCCAGGGACTGAAACGAAAACAGAATTCGGCTGACGTCTGCCATAACAGGAAAGATGGAGACGTCAAATCACCATTTTAATCTTTCAATTTATTATATAATTATGGCTTAAAAATAGAAGAAACAATCACTGCTGCTCTGCTGGTGATTGCTCTACAGGCGATTGCTCTGCTGCTGGCTGCTCTGCCACGGGCTCCTTTGCCGGCGGGGAGATCAGCTCGGCCTTTACCCTCTCTCCGGTGTGCTTTTCCACATAATGCACCTCTTTGAGTCCCAGGTGCTGGAGGATCATCTCTGCCAGGCCCCGGCGGATCATGAGCCACTCCTTGTAGTAAGATAGCTCCCAGGGTGCAATGACGACCGCCACATCATCCTTAATCTCTGCCTCAAGCTCCATGCGGGCAAAGGTCTTGATGAGGGCCTTAAGCCTCTCGGTTTGGTCCTCTACGCTCTCCACGATCTTGTAATCATAGACCACAGTCCTTCCCGCCAGGGGGTGGTTGGTATCTATGCTCACCTTTCGCCCGATGATGCGGGTCACAGTGCCGGTCTTGTTGTCTATGCCTACGCGCATCCCTGGAACCGGTTTCTTGTCCTTGAAGCGGTTTAGAGGAACGATCTGAATCTGTTTGGGGTCATGCAGGCCGAAGGCGCTCTCCGGGGCCAGCTCCACCCTTCCGGAATAGCCCATCTCCTTGTCCAACAGGTCGTCTTCAAAGCCCTTGACGAGCTGGCCGGCTCCTACCACTATGAGGTGAGGGCCGTAGGCTATCTCTTCGCTGAAAATTCCCTTTTCCGTGGCCACGTCCTTGTCTGTGGCTGCTATTACCTGTCCGTCAACGCTTTCTGTGTAATCGATTCTGATGAAATCTCCATTTTTTACTGTCATCTCTAACTCCATCCTGAATTAAGCAAGTCTACATACTGTCTGGGGCAGCACATGCCCGAACCTGATTTATACCTTCGCATGGAAACGAAAAAATCCCGTTAAATCAGATAGTCTGCGATCCTGTCGGTGAGGGGCTGCTCGCAGTAGAGGCAACGCAGCAGCACCGGATTTTTGGCTTTGACCAGCATCCTGGATTTGATGGGCTCCTGGGTGTTGGAGATGCAGTTGGGGTTGTTGCAGCGCACCACTCCCACGATCTCGTCCGGCAGGTCGACGTGGCGCTTCTCGATCACCTCATAGTCGCGGATGATATTGATCGACGCCGCAGGGGCGATTAGGGCGATCCGGTTGACCTCTTCCTCCAATAGCTCCCGGTCCTCCACCTTCACTATGTCCTTTTTGCCCAGCTTTCCGCTCTCCACATTCATGACCACGGATAAAGTGGCGTCGGATGTGCCTGAGATGCCCAGGATCTTGAGGACATTTAAGGCCTGGCCTCCTGCGATGTGGTCTATCACCGTACCGTTGTTGATGGGCTTGACGCGAAGCTCCCTGGGCTTTTCCTTCTTTTCGTCGTGTCTTTCTTCGCCTGACTGCTTTTCATTCTTAAACATGGCTAGACACCTCCCCCTAATAGCATTTTGAGAAGAGCCATTCGCACCGGCACTCCGTAAAATGACTGCTGGAAGTAACGGGCATGGACCGTCGCATCCACCGATGATGCTATCTCGTCCACTCTGGGCAGAGGGTGCATGATGATGAGATTCTCGCGGCAGCCGGCCAGAAATTCGGGGGTGATTCTGTAGCTCCTGGCAACCTTTTTGTATTCCACAGGGTCCGGAAATCTCTCCCGCTGAATGCGGGTCATGTACAGCACATCCACATCATTGACAACCTCCCCTAGGTCACAGGTTTCGCGAACGGCTGTGCCCTTCCCCGAGAGGTCGGCCTTTATGGGATCGGGCATCCGCAGGCTGGGCGGGGAGACCAGAGTTATGTCGGCTTTGTAGAGTGAGAGCGCATAGGCCAGGGAGTGGACCGTCCTGCCGTACTTGAGGTCGCCCACCAGGGCGATCTTCAGGCCCTCCAGGCGGCTCTCCTTTTTGATGGTGTACAGGTCGAGGAGGGTCTGGGTGGGATGGTGTCCGGCTCCGTCGCCGGCATTGATCACAGGCACCGGCGAGAACTGGGAGGCCAGTCGCGCAGCTCCCTCTTTTGGGTGGCGGATGACCATGGCATCGGCATAGCCGCCGATGACCCGCACCGTATCTGCCAGGGACTCGCCCTTGGAGATGGAGGAGCCCTCCGCCGGGCCCAGGTTGATCACGCTTCCGCCCAGGCGTTTCATGGCCGTCTCAAAGGACATGCGCGTTCTGGTCGATGGCTCGAAGAATAACAGCGCCAGGATTTTTCCGGCCATAATGTCGCTTTTCTCGCCTCGCGCATAAGGCTCCAGAGAGGCGGCCAGGTCCAGGACCGAGTCGATCTCCTCCCGGGAGAACTCTCGCATGGAGAGCACGTGTCTCTTCATGAACATGCCCGGTCTTCTGGGCTTCCGGGATAAATAAATAGCTGCTATGCTGATCGCAGTAATGGAGTTGATGATCGCAAAAAAAAGTATCTGGTCCTAGAGCTGGTTATTCAGGGCTCTTCTGCTCTGGCAAGCTCTCAGGACTCTGATGGCTTTCTGCTCTTCGCGTTTGCGCTTAAGTTTCATCTTTTTGTCTCTAGCTTCACTCATGATATAATCACCTATTGCTCTAGCATTGACGGCGATATGAATCTTTTTAGTAATGATTTATGATGATAAAACTATCACCCTTCACAAAAGATCCCAATGATTCACTCTCCGCTCCAGCAGCCTGTCCGTTTCTCCGTCCTCTCCAGCAGGTCGCACAGCTTGTTGGCGCTGGCCACCACCGTCTTCCTGCCGATGCGATCCTCTGCCGCGGGCCGAACGGCTATTCCTCCGAAGTGGGCATCATCTCCCACCACAATCATGCCATGAATATGCATCCAGGCGTGCACCGTCTCCAGGGTCTTCTCCTGGCCTCCGTTTCGCGAGCCTCCCACGCTCAGGGCGCAGCCTGCCTTGTTCTTGAGCAGAGACCCCCGCCTTCTCAGGGGTATAGTCCTGTCGAATAGGGCTTTGAGCTGAGCGGTAATGCTCCCGAAGTAGACGGGCGAGGCCACAATGATGCCGTCGGCCTTCTCCAGTGCGGCAAGGATCTTTTTCATGTCATCGTCTTTTGGGCACTCTCTCCCCTTGCTACAGTCTCCGCAGTCATTGCAGAAATCGATCTGCATTTCGGATAGGAGCAGCTTCTCAGTTTCAAATCCCCTTTCATTAGCCACGGCCAGGGCTTCGTTTAAAATGAACTCGCTGTTGCCGGCCTTCCGGGGGCTGCCGCAGATCCCAACCACTATCATCTTTTTCTTCACCCCTCTCTCATCTTGCCAGGGCTGAATATAATGCTTTTGCAGAGAAAAGTTAATATCCGATACGGCAATTTTATTACGGGATTAAAATGAATGCAGAGATAACATCGCTCCTGGACCAGGATGTCTATACCCAGAAGGGCATCTTTGTGGGCAGGGTGGACGATGCCGTCCTCGATCCTGACAGAGGCGTAGTGAGCGGTCTGGCCCTGGGGGACGTCAACCGGGAGCTCTTCGAGCAGAAGGGCAAGGGCATTGTTATTCCCTACCGCTGGGTAATGGCGGTGGGCGACATCATCGTCATACGGCACCTGACCAGAAATGCAAAGGATACGCGGCCGGTCGGCTGAGTGGGAGGTCTACTCCGGCCTGACAGCTCGCGCTCCATTGGTGGCGAGAGCCGACGGACGGGGCTTTAAAAAGATACTGGAAGAGAGCATTAAGCCATACGATATGGACTTCGCAAGGTCGATGGCCGGCGCAGCCGAGAGCTTCTTTCTCAATTCCGGGCTCTGCCCCGTCCTGGCCTTCACATTCTCGGATGAGATCAGTCTGGTCTTCCTGGAGGCTCCCTTTGGGGGACGGGTGGAGAAGATAGACTCTCTGGTTGCCGGCTTTCTCTCGGCCTCTCTTTCCCTGGACCTGAAGAGGCCCGTCTCATTGGACTGTCGCACCATTCCCCTCTGCAAATGCGAGATCTGCGAGTACCTTGATGAGCGGCAGGATGAAGCCTGGAGAAATCATGTCTTCTCTTATGGCTTTTACATGCTTGTCCGGGAGGGAAAAAGCCCCGGCCAGGCCATGCAGGCCCTTCGCGGCCTTTCCGAGGCGGAGATTCACGAGATTGTCTTTGGAAAAGGCATCAATCTGGCCAGGACGGCTGCCTGGGAGAGGCGCGGGGTTATGGTCTATCGCAAAGAAGGGCAGGTATTCCAGGACTGGGATCTGCCTCTTTTCTCCAGGCCTGAGGGAAGGGCCCTGGTCACTCAGATAATAGAGGCATGCTCTCCGGCAGGATCGTAAAATAAGTCTTGATTATGTCCCTGTTTTCCGGAGGGAGGCTTTCGATATATAGCTCGGATGGGACCGCGGCAGCCTCTCCCGCCTGGGACCTCTGGAAGACTCGCTCCACCGGATCGACATTTCTGGCCAGAGACCCGGCTCCCGTTCCGGGATCAAGCACAAGCTCCAGCTTATTTTCGTCCAGGACGGCCAGGGAGGGATTGCCGAAGAGGTTACCGGTAAGGTTTCGGGGCTGGACTGCATTTTCTTCCGGCTCCTGGCCCTCAAATGCGGAGAGGGCTTTTTCCCTCAATTCCGCCAGGGACTGAAAATCGGACGGGGTCATGCTCTCGCTCTGGGCAAGTATGACAATGGCGCAGAGGAGGACTGCAATGGCAGCAGCTCTGACTTTAATCTTACGGGAATTGAGAATCTGGGAGGGCTTGATTTTGGCCAGGATTGCCTGGAGATCAGCAGCCAGCTTCTGCATGGGCAGATTATCGATATCGCGATTGTCATAGGCAGTCCGGGCCATCTCCGAGAGCTGGGGGCCTAAAAGGATGAAAAAATCCTGTTTCTTTCTTCTCTTGATCAGCGTGGCGCCGGCCAGGCCGGCCAGCAGGCAGATGATCGCCGGCAGCTTCGCCAGGAGAAAGACATCCTGATAATAGAAGTTCATGAATGCGGGCAGGCCCAGGATCTCTGCCAGAGCATAGGCAGCGACGGACAGTATTGCTGCGTTCATTGCCCACACTATCCTCTCAAAGCGTCCATATGCCTCCATCAGGCTCCTAATCTGCTGGAGAAATCCATAAGGCCCTTTCATAATAATTATTCGGAAGGTCCAAATAAATAGTTTCCGGGATATACCCGATATCATGGCAGAGCCTGGGGGGTGGGCTGAAAAGGGTTTATATCACGAGCGTCCATTCAATAGCAAATGGCCGGCATCAATGCATCGGGGGGTAAGCTTCTGGCGGCTCTTGCAGCCCTGGCGCTGCTGCCCATGATCTGCATTGGGATCATCTCTTTAGAGCAGATGCAGAAGGCCTCGGTTGATGTCAAGGACAATATCTCCAGCCTCAGCACTTCACTCAATCGATCTGCTCTGATGGTGGGAAAGGAGGATGCCGGACAGGTGCAGCTTGCCATTGCCAAAGCCCGGCAGTATGACGAATTTTTTAAGAGAGTGATCTCAGAGAATGAACTTGTGGCCGGCTACGCTGCCATAAGCTCAGCCAATGAAAGCTGTATTGCCCCTCCGGGCATATGGGTTGCTCCCACCGGTTCCAATCAGACAGCCTCTTTGAAGAGGGAGGCGACGGTCAATTACCTGTGCGGCCCTGCCAAAATCATGCAGGAGCAGGATCGGGCACGATCAAAATCGTTTCTGTCTTACATTGGAACCGAGGATGGGGTGCTGGCGGTCTGGCCCTATAGCAATAAGACCCTCAGCAATACGGCGCCCTTCGGATACCGGGACAAGCCCTATTATTCTCAGGCCAAGATAAAGAAAAAGACCATCTGGACCGGCCCTTATCAGGATTCCAGAGGTGATTATGCCATTACTATTACGACTCCGTTCAATCGTAATGGGCAATTCGCGGGCATTGCAGGAATGGATGTCGCTCTCTCTCCTATATACCAGGATCTATCATCCATGAAAGGGAGGGGCTATCCTTTCATTGCAGATTCCTCCGGCATGATAATATACCGTCCTGAGAATAATCCTGAAGGCGGTCTGAATGAAATTTTTGAAGCGGAGAGCCTTTTTTCCTCTGCCAACTCTGAGGTGCAGTCATTGGCCAGAGGCATTTCTAAAGATAGTTCTGGATCCATTGTGGTGGATCTGGCAAACGAGGACTGGTATGTGGCCTTCTCGCGCATAAATTCCCTGGGCTGGACTTTATGCATTGCCTATCCTGCCGAGGAGATGAGCCTGCCGGCGCGATTCATCGATTCCGGTGTTCGCGATGTCGCCGAAAGGGCGACGTCCGGCCTCTCCGATGCTGCCAAGAGGGTGCGAAATTATGCGATCTTCATCTTCATCCTGACTTGCTTGTCGGTTGCGGCTTTTGGCTGGCTTATTGGGCAGAGGATCGACGGCCAGGTTTCATCTCTCTCCCGCGTGGTTGATAGGATATCGCGAGGCAATTTTGATGCCAGGGCTACAGTTCAGGGAGAGCTGGCCCCTCTCGGAGAATCCATCAATAAAATGGCCGTGGAATTGAAAAGCTATGCGAATCGGCTCGAAGGAGAGGCAGTCCTTCGAGGTGGATCGGGCAGGGAGACGGCGTTTTTGGAGGGAGTGAAGCGGAATCTCATCACCCATGAGCTGCCTCGCAAGGATGGATATGAGATCGAAGCTCTCTATCGGCCCTCTGAGAAGAGCACATTTGACCTCTATGATGTTACCCATGTGGATGGCCAAATTGCTTTCACCATGGCGGGTGTGGGTGGAGACGGCGTGCAGGCTGCAATGCTGGCCATCATGTCGCGAACGCTGATTCGCGCCTCTCCGGACAAGCTCGATCCGGCCAAGGCCATAGGCGATCTGAATGCTCAGATCAGCCGGCATGGCCACGGCACCAATCTGGCCTGCTTTTATGCTCTGCTGGATCCGAACAGTCACAGCCTTGAGTATGTGAATGCCGGTTTTAATCCGCCCTTTATCGTTGATGCCGGCGGTATGGTTGATACTCTGGGCGGGGGCGGCATTGCATTGGGAATGCTGGACAGGATGGATATGGAGGCCGTGGCCATACCCATTCAGCCGGGAGACGTCATGGTGATGTACTCCAACGGCCTGATAGAGGCAGAAAGCGGCCTTGAGGAGCAGTTCGGCATAGAGCGGCTGATAAATTTGGTCATCAAGAATAGAAGCCTCTCAGCCTCTGAAATCCTCGCGGCGGCGGAGAAGGATCTGCTCGATCATGCCGGCGCGAAGCCAGCAGGCTCAGATATCACTCTCATCATCCTCAAGCGAATCTGACCTTTGAACAAATCCTGTTTTCAAGTCGATCAGGTCGCCATCTTTAAATATGTCTTCTTCATTGCAGGTAAGGCCGATGTGGTAGGTTCAAAGGCTTTGCATCTGCATTTCTCAAGAGCCCGGTCAGGCTTTTTAGCCTTATCGAGGCAGAGGGATTGCAGGGGAAAGACTTAAATACGAATCCTGATCACAAGGGCTGCCGGAAAGGGTTCCTGATTTCGGAGCATTCCGCGAATTGCCTGGGATTTTGTCCCGGAGCAAGTCCGGATGAGCCGAAAGATATAAATAGGACGGAAACCTTGAAGGTTAGGCCAATGTCTGGCGCAGGAAAAGTTTGCTGAGAGGCAAACCTTAAATAGTAGTAATGCGTACAGAATTGGGCCGATGAGGCGTCGCAACCCCAAGGCTACGACCCCGATCTGATGAAGGGCC
>DAOPZB010000003.1:0-10867 GCA_035353195.1 Methanothrix sp.
TCTCTCGGTCTTCGGCAATCTTCTGCCTGTAATTCCCTTGCTTCTCTTTCTCGGTCCGGTATCTGATTATCTGAGGCGCTTTTCCCTGGGAGAGATGTTCTTTTCCTGGCTCTTCTCCAGAACCCGCAAGAAGTACATCCAGGACCATGAGGGCTTCGGGCTGGCCGCTCTGGCAGTCTTCGTGGCCATTCCCCTGCCCATGACCGGAGCCTGGAGCGGGTGCGCCATCGCCTTCCTGCTGGGATTTCGCTTCTGGCCAGCCTTCGCGGCCATAGCCGCCGGGATTGCCGCCGCCGGGGTCATAGTCACGGCCACTGTTATGGGTGTGCAGTGGCTGATGTTTTGAGGGGCCGGGCATCATTCATAACATTGTTAATAAGTTAAAATAGTATGTATCGCTCCTGCAGCCACCTATCCACACCAGGAGGATCCGCCGGCTGTCATCTCGCGGCTGCTCTATTGCTTCTAGCAGGATTTGCGGCTGCGATATGCTCTGTGGCGACCGAATTATTGTCCAACGGTTCATCAATTTTTTGGCTTCTTTGCATGGATATTGCTCAGTCTCCTAAACATGCCGTTTTCCGTCAATTTACCCCTGGCCAGGCGACCGACCGAAAACTACAAATATCCATAACGATTATATAGATAGTTTGCCGCGTCAAAGAGCTGCATAAAAAGAGGAAAACGCCTTCGGTAAATCTCATAAGGCCCAAAGTTCGATAGACGTATCTTACCGTAGATGCGCCACGAATTTCCAGGGGCAAAGAGAGGTGCTGCCAGCGGGGTGGCATTCACAGGGCGCAGGAGATGCAGTGACCAAGGGGTCAAGAGATACACGTCTTGATTGGCGTAGTATGCCAAAATATGCATCGTCCGATTTCCGGTTATGCGCCATGGCGCGGCACCAGGCTCTGGCAGAAGCCAAGCAGGCCCGGCATCTGGCGATGCATCGGGCTCCGGCTGAACGGACACTGTGTCAGAATTCCAGTGCTGCAAAGCAATTCGGCCAGGCTTGATGTCGAGCTTCGGTCTGGGTCAGGCCTGTCACTCCGGTGAATGGTTCCTCCAAAAAGGGCGCTGCGGATCGGCGCTGACCCGCCGCAAACTCGATCATTCTATCCATCAATATTCCGGCTTTTTTTGAACGCAATCGTCTATATGATTCACTTAGATGCAGTAGGACATCATGGCATGGAAGGAAATAAGCGCGATATGTCTTATATCTACGATGATTATAATGATGATCATGGCTGCTCTTCAGCTGGCTGCCGGGGCCTGCACCGCATCACTCTCGGACCTGAAGGAGGCGATTTCGTCCTTCGATGATCCCCGCATGAGTGCCGAGGACCTGGCCTTTTATCTGGCAACTCATGGCTTTGACGCCAGGCCGGAGGGAAGCCAGGTGAAGGTCAATTTGGGAGCCAGCATCTGCAAGCTCACTCCCAACGGCTCGGATCCGGGCCTTGGCACCATCATCTGATCCGGATAAGAAATGAGCCACACTGGCTTTGCAGCATGAGGCATATCGCGGATTTCCCTTCCAGGCCCTTTCCTCCTATTTTTCATAGCTTCTGAGAAAACTGCAATCTTTCGGATCCTCGAATAAGAATTAAGAAGAGAGACGTGCGGCTGCCGGGATTCGAACCCGGGTTACGGGCTTGGGAAGCCCATGTCATAACCGCTGGACCACAGCCGCGCCACGAACTGTATATTGATGTTATGCTTAATATCGGTTTTTGAGCCGTTCTTTGGGTTTGTCCTGGGAAGGAGAGACTCTTTTGATATAAGAATCTTCTCGACTTCTCGATAATGCAAGCTCTGCCGCCTCAATCGTAAAGCCTGCCCGTCTCCTCCGGGCAGCCGCAGATGCTCTCCTGGGGCGGCATATGGAAGTATCCCGCATCGTTGTAGCCGTATGAAGAGAGCTTGCTGCAGTAGCCGATCCACCAGTCCAGCACCCGAAGCTGCACCGGCCGTCCCAGGAAGCATCCGGTGAAGCGGAAGTAGCCGGGCAGACCCACCAGGTTGATCCCCGCCCCGTTTCCGGTCGTGTCCACCACGTGATACCGGCTCTCGCCAGGCAGCCACACCAGATTGTAGGCGTGGCCGGGGTGGTGTCCCACCAGGGGCAGGTCGTATCCCTCGCTGGAGGTGCTGAAGACCTCGCTTTCGCTGTAGCCGGCCTTCCGGAGCAGCGTGGTCAGGGCGGCGGAGTAGTCGCTACAGACTCCGGTCTGCAGTATGTCGATGGTGGCATGGGCGGGAAACAGCCCCATCACGGCGCTGTTCTCGCTCATGTTGGTGTCCGACCGCCAGGCGGCAATGCCGCTCTCTTCCGACCGGCAGGCCAGGCCGGATACATTTTGGTTGTAGCCCTCCCGGAAGACGCACTCCCCCGTGAGGTTTTCCAGGCACATCCTGGAGCACTCCGGATAGCCGGAGCAGCAGGCCTTGAATAGGGCGTAGCCCTGCATGTAAACCGCATCAGGCCCCAGGGCGTTGATGATATACAGGCCCCGGCACCTCTTTCTGTCGCCGCTTGCCCCGGCGCAGGCTTTGGCGCAGGCGGAGCCGGGCCGGGCGGTGCCGTCGCAGCAGTCCACCGCCTCATTCACAATCCAGTCCAGGTCAGGGTGGCAGACCTCCACCTCCTGGCATTCGGCAGATCCGTTGGGCCAGATGTCCCGACAGGGGGTGTCCAGAGGATAATACCTGGGCCGGGGGTTGACGTTGCCGCAAACCCAGGGGGCAGCAATGCCGATCTGCACATAGGCGGTGGAGGACGAAGATGCAGCAATGCGGCTGGAATTGGCGGAGATGACGTCCATAGTCAGGGTGATATTATGCCAGCCTAAGCTGAGGTTGCCCCTGGAAAAGGACTCATTTCTGCCGATGATCCCGTCCCGGCTGGACCGCCAGATGTACTCCCTGGGCTCGCTTCTTGATGCCGGAAATACTCCCGCCTGAAAGAGCACCGCCTCGCCGTGCGGGAAGGTGCGGGCGTCCCCCGGCGAGACTATCTCCGCCCGGCCTCTGCCAATGCTGCTACTGTTGCCATTGTTATTACTATTATTACTACGATTACTACCGCTACTATTATTTGTGAGGATACTGCTGAGACCCCCGAAAAGCCTTGCTGAGGTGGTGCTGTTCTTACAGCCGCAGCCCGATTGGGGGGGATCGAAGGCCTCCCCCGGAGAGAGCGCCACATTTCCAGCTTCCGATGCAGATGCCAGCGGCCCGGCCTGCTCCGGCAGGTGCCCCAGGGCGGCCACGGAGATGATGATGGCCGCCAGGCTGAGCAGGGCGTAGAGCAGATGAATCCATCTCCTGCCCTTGCATTCTGCCGCGCAGGAGAGGAGGGGCAGCCTGGCGAAGGCCGCGGGGGCGGCGAAATACAGGCCGCTGAAGAGGAATAGCACCCCGCAGATGGACCAGGCCTTCCAGCCGTAGGGCAGGAGGGTAATGGACGCCTGGCAGAGGGGAAAGCCCAGAAGGCCGGCAAAGAGGAGCAGGAAGACAGCAGCAGTGCTGCCCCTATCATTTTCCCGGAGAAGGCATGGCACTCCCCTCTGCCAGGCGAGGCCCAGGGCAGCAGCCAGGATGATGATCAGGGCAGCCAGGCAGGCAGCCCACTCCCCGAAGAGGGCCAGAGCCGCCACAGTGAACAGGCCGGACAATGCGAAAGCAGCGACCAGCGCATTTCCCAGCCGCCGGCTCTGCGCCGCCAGCGCCGCCCCCAGCCCTCCGCAAAGGCCCAGCAGGACGATGAGCAGCCCCCCCGCACCCTGGGAGAAGAAATAGTCGAAGGCCCCCCGCCCGCCCAGAGAGGGCAGGGCGAAGATGAGAAAGATCAAGCCAATTGCCACGGCGATGATGGAAGCGACCGCTGCCGGCAGTGCCATGATGGCAGCGCCACCGGCGCTCGGCAGTCTTGCTTTGCCAATAGCACAGTCCTTCTTCCTGTCACTTGATTCATCAGACAATGCCCGGCTTGACTCCATCAGGGGCCCTTCTCATGGCTTGGGGGAAGATAAGAATTATGCCTATCAGACTGTAGCGTAACCTTAAACCCCTTTGAAGACGACCGCACTTTAAATGATCCTCACCGCCGACTCCCAGGCCAAAGCTGTGATCGAGGCCGCCCTCTTCGCCTCAGGAAAGACCCTCAGCCTGCGGGAGCTGGCCGGCCTCTCCGGCCTCTCCGAGGAGAGGGCCCGGGCCATGGCCGAAGACCTGGCCGCGGAATACGCCGCCAGAGGCTCAGGCATAGAGATCAAGGGCATCGGAGAGGGCTATTCCATGCAGGTCGCCTTCGGCCTGGCCGGTCGGGTCATCTCCTGCGCCCCCAAGGAGATCGAAGCTCCCCTCATCCGCACCCTGGCCATCATCGCCTACAAACAGCCCATCAAACAGAGCGAACTGGTCGAGATCCGGGGCAACAAGGGCTACGAGCACGTAAAAGAGCTGGAGACGAGAGGCCTCATCAGCGCCGAGAAGGCCGGCCACACCAAGCTGCTCACCACCACCCGCGGCTTTGCCGACTACTTCGGCATAGTCTCCAGCGACCCCCAGGCCATCCGAAAAGCCCTGCTCCAGGACAGAATGCTGGTGGGCGTCTCCCCCATGTACGAGAGCCTGGCTATGCGCCTGGGCCTGGACTACATCGTGGTCAACCCTTACCGCCCGGCGGAGGAGGACCTCGCCCGGCTCCAGGAGATCGACCTGCTCATCTTAGCCCCCGGCTATGCGGAGAGGGTGAAGGGCAGCTACAGCGGCCGGATGCTGGAGGCAGGGGTGCGGACCCTCTCCCAGCTCAAGGTGAGCGCCGAGGTGATCTGCCGGGTGGCGGGATCGGGCGACGTCGAGCCCCTGGCGGCGGAGATCGACTCCCTTCTAAAAAGATTTCGGCAGAGGGCCGGGTCTGCCCGGCCCATCCGGCCCCTGACCCCCATGATCGGAGAGCTGGCCCGCGACCTGCACCTGCCTGTTTCGGAGGACGGCCTGTCCGTCGCTCCCGACTCATCGGGAATGGAGGCGGAAATACAGGTGCCGGTGCATCAGCCCTATGACATGGACATACTGGAGAGGATTGTACAGCGCTGCGAAAAGATCCTGAGCGGCGGAAAGGTCTGATTTAAATCCATTCCTTTCGGCGGAAGTAGCCCAGCATCACCACCACCACCAGCAGCATGAGGATGAGGATGGCCGGATAGCCCCAGGGCGACTCAATCTCGGGCATGAATCTGAAGTTCATGCCGTAGACCCCAGCCAGGAATGTCAGAGGTATGAATATGGTGGAGATGATGGTCAGCAGCTTGATCACCTCATTGAGCTTGTTGCTGAGGCTGGAAAGGTACGTCTCCAATAGCGAGGCGGACATATCCCGGAAGGTCTCGATGTTCTCTATCACCTGGATGGTGTGGTCGTAGACATCTCGCAGGTAAATCCTGATCGCCTCAGAGACCAGAGGCGAGTCGGTTCTCTGCATCTTGCTGATGGCCTCCCGCAGGGGCCAGACCGACTTTCTCAAAAAGAGCATATCCCTCTTCAAGTTGTAGATCGTGGGCAGGACGCCGGGCTGGGGATCGGATACCACCACGTCCTCCAGGTCCTCGAAGCGGTCGCCCAGCTTCTCCATGATCAGGAAGTAGTGATCGACGATGGAGTCTATCATGGAATAGGCCAGATAGTCCGCCCCCTGCCTTCTGATCTTTCCCTTGGCCGTGCGCAGCCGGTCTCGCAGGGGATTGAATACGTCTACCTCCTTCTCCTTAAATGAGATTATAAAATTCGGACCGAGGATCATGCTCACCTGGTCCATGTCCAGGTTCGTATCTCCCAGATCGGATTCATCCTGTTCATCAATTTTATTATCCTTATTTTCATCATAATATAGCATCTTGAGGACGATGAATATGTAATCATCATAATCCTCGATCTTGGGACGCTGATCGGTGAGGATGTCCTCCAATACCAGGGGGTGTATTCCGTAGCAAGCGCCGAGCTTCTCCAGGACGTCCATCTGATGCAGGCCGTCGATATTGATCCAGGTCACGGAGGGCTGATCTTTGAAGCGGAAGCACTCCTCGACATCTTTGATCTCAGCCTCATGATAATGCTGCTCATCGTAATCAATGACAGTGATCTTGGGCTTTTCCAGAGGCTTTTCATGCTCCAGTGGTACAGGCGGCGCAGGCAGGTCCATGAGATCGGGCTCTCTCTTCTTCCAGGAGTGGTCGCTCTCTTTTCCGTTCTTTGCCTCCTTTCCGCTGCGAGATAGACCGTTGCCTCTTAGCGGCAGCAGATCCTTGGCCTTCTCGGCCATTCTCTTCGATGCAGACTCCGGCAAGCCTTCCCCACCTCACCTATTAAACCAGAGGCGTCTCCTCTTTTACCCTCTTTACCACTACCATCTCATGCAGGTCTTCAATGCCCTCAATTGACCGGATGCGATCGTTTATCAGGGAGTTGAGCTCCTCCAGGCTCCTCGACCAGACCTTGACATATAAATCATACTCCCCCAGTATGCCGTAGACCTCGGTAACCTCCGGGATGTCCGCCAAAGCCGCCTCCGCCTGATCATGTCTTTCCGTATCCGTCTGCAGCATTATGATGGCGGCGACGGAGTAGCCGGTGGCCGCAGGGCTGGCGATGATGGTAAACCTCTCTATGGCTCCGCTGGACTTCAGCCTCTTCAGCCGAAAGTGGAGGGTGGCATCGGAGATGCCGGACCTTCGAGACATCTCCTGCAGGCTCATGCGCCCGTCGCCGCGCAGGCTGCACAGGATGGTCCGGTCTATCTCGTCTAGGTCAAAGCTGGCTGTCATGTCGATCGGAAGTCTCCTCGGGTCTTGATGCCCCAATCTGATCAGTTCATTTCCTGGTATAATCTTAAAGTTTCCTATAGCTGTTGGAAAAATTCCAATGAAATGGCATATAAATTTAAATTTTCTTAAAATTCGGCCATCAGACAGAACCATCTGCTCGATATACGCGACCGGGACGGATCGGCTCTCTGCTATTAACTGTGGCTTGACTTTATCCACTCTGTAATTCAGTTGTCAATCTCATCTCTGTGCCTCTGTGTCTCTGTGGTTTTGTTCAGTAGCATTAGGTTTAATTTTCAGCAACGTGCCAACTAAACCACAGAGGCGCAGAGACACAGAGACAAAAAAACCATTTCATTAACCACACGAAATAGCGAGGAACCGACGGATCTGATAGCCCGCGCCCCCAGAGAATCCATATTTTTATCTCAGAAGAAGTTCTGATATCAGCAGGAAAGATTGAATGGAGGCGCAATTTATGGAGGAGATCATAAAGAAGTTGGAAGCAGGTGACGAAGCACCCGACTTCACACTGCCCGGAGGGGACGGAAAAGTTGTCGGCCTTAAGGACTATCGGGGCAGGTGGCTGGTCCTCTACTTTTATCCCAAGGACAACACCTCCGGCTGCACCCGCGAGGCTGCGGATTTCACCGCCGCCCTTCCCGCCTTAGGCGAGCTTAACGCGGAGGTGCTGGGCATCAGCCGCGACTCGCCGGCCAGCCATCAGAGGTTTATTGAAAAGCACAGCCTGAAGGTGGCGCTGGCCAGCGACCCGGACCATAAGGTGACGGAAGCCTATGGAGCATGGGCCTTAAAGAAAATGTACGGAAAGGAGAGCTATGGCGTGGTCAGGTCCACATTTCTCATCGACCCCCAGGGAAGGATCGCCCGCATCTGGAGGAATGTGAAGGTGAGCGGCCACGTCGATGCGGTTTTAAAGAGCCAAAGTGAGCTTACGAAAAAAGGATAATATCAAAGCAGGCCGCCCGCCCCGGCCTGTGATTTACAGGTATACCGGCACATCCCATTTGCTCTTATTTTCGGCAGGCGCATTTTTTTTGGACCAGGCGGGATAGACGAGCAGACAGCCGTGCTCGTCCTCCTCGCGGATTATCTGCTCTTTTTCGCCGGCGTCCTCAGTCTTTTCGCTTCCTGCATCACCCGTATCTCCCTTCTCGCTCACAGCTCATCCCTCCCTTTGGGCGCAGTGCTCTCTTCGCTGCTGTTGGACTTTTTGACCTTGGCCAGCCGGGCTTTGCTGGCTTTGATGGAGCCGGCCAGGCTGGATGCGGGCTCTTCAGGGCTCTTGCAGTCCACGCAGCCGGACTGCAAGACTCCTCTATTCATGCCCGCCTCGTCATCTATGTCCAGGGCGAAAGAGATGTTGTCGGATTGCCTGTAGACCAACTCCGCCGGCCGGCTCAATGGAGACAGGGAGGCAAATATGAGGCTCGACCTGAGGGTCTGGTTGGGCTGCAGTACGGCGGCAGACAGGCCCTTTTTGCCATAGTTATCATACTCTCGGCTCTGGTAGACCCACCCCCACTGATCCTTCAACGTGAAGTTTCCGGCATCAAGGGAGAGCTTCTTCGTACCGTTATTGGTCAGAGAGACATCCAGCTCCACTGTCTTTTTGTTGGAATTGACCACCGATCGCAGCATCCCATAATACAGCAGGGTCAAATTCTCATTGCTGATGTTGGCAAGCTCCGGAAAGCGGATGGAGAACTGCTCGCCTGCCGACGGGCTTTGAGACGGGCTCACCGTCAAGATCCGGGCAATGGTCTCTTTGGGCACGAGAAAGGCAACCAGCCGCCGGCCCATGTCCAGGTCGCGGCTGCCGTCCATTGCTGAGTCGAAGACCCGGTCGTTTCCATCAGTGAGCCGAAAGAGAGCGGAGATAGGGGCTTTGTTGCTGGCATTGACTCTGGTGAGGCTGAGGTCGACCGTCAAAACGGTTTTTGATTCTCCAGAAGGATCTTTTGAAGCTCCAAAGACTGTGCAATTGACCACGCCATTGCCTCCTTGCAGCGGATATGCCTGGGATATCCCCGCTGCCAGGATCACGAACAGAGCCAAAGCCAACCACTTCATCTATAACATACCTCCAATGTTATGATATATTCTTTTTGGATCCCTTTTCTAAATATCATCCCTGGAGGACGAGGCGCTGGATGTGTCCTCGGATGTCTGAGCATCCAAATTCTGTTTGGTGGCATTCAGCCGCGCCCGGCTCTCTGCCAATTGATCCTTGATGGACAGGCCGCCGGATGGGGCGGATGCCGCCCCGGAGGCAGCCTCAGTGGTCGGCGCAGTGGCAGATGTGGCGGCAGACGTAGCCGCCGCTGTGTTGGCCGTCGTGGAGGCTGATGCGCTCTCTGCGACATTGGAGGTCGCAGCGGCCTGATCGGCGGACCCGGTGGCATTGCTGCTGGCATTGAGGCTGCTGCCGGCAGCATTCACCGCTGCTTTTCCATATACCAACTCATCGGAGAGGGGCACATAATCCCTCTCGAAATCGATGACGACCTGATGAGGTGTGTTGAAGTCATAGGCCAGGGCAGCCGGCCGGCTCAAGAGAGAGACGCCGGTAAATCCCACCAGCACCCGCTCCTTCTGGGCGTCTCCCGGGGCCACCACCTCGGATTCAAATCCCGCAGTGGGAGAGTACGGCCAGCCCCACTGATCAAAGAGCGTGAAGTTCTCCGGGCTCACCGTGATATTTTCGCTGCCGTTATTTGTCACCCGGAGCTGAACCACTATGCCCTGCTCATCGGGATTGAGCAGCCAGTCGGAGATGCCGTAATACCTCAATACCACCTTATCGCTGCTGCCCTTGGGCGTCACCCACCAGTTGAAGTAAATGGACTTTCCGCCTATGGGCGTCACATTGAGCAGCTTGAAGAGGCTGTCCTTGGGGATGAGGAAATAGACGAGCTGCCTGCCGGAGGCGAGCGGCGAGTAGAGGCCGGGCAGCAGAATATTTCCATCCGCATCTATCAACTGATATGTGGCATTGTCCGACCCCATTATGCCGACATCAAGCTTCAAAAGCTCAGTTGTGCCGTTTTCGTCTGCTTCATATGGCGTCCTGGTGGCTGCAAAGAGCACCACCGTTGTGTTTTCATCTCCACCTTGCAGGGTGCTGGCCTCACAGGCTCCCGTGGCCAGTACCAGAAGAAGTGCTATGATAATCGATCTCATTTGATACCCCCGTTTTACGTTGTTGTCCCTCATTTTGTCGTCCGGGACGCTACTATTGAATTTAATACTAATCATTCAGTTATATACACTTTATCCAGGAATTGTCCGGATGGGCGCGCTATTCACCAGGCTGGGAAACCTATATCTGCCTGTTGGATCATAAGCGCAGGCGGTGTTTTCATTGTTATCGCCCATCCTTGTAACCTGCGGCCTGCCCTATGCCAACGGGCCCTGTCACCTAGGCCACCTGAGAACCTATGTACCGGCGGATATCTTCGTGCGAGGCTTGAAAAAAATGGGCAAAGATGTGCTCTTTGTCTGCGGCTCGGACGCCCACGGCACTCCCATTGTGGTCAATGCCGAGGCCCAGGGAATGGCCCCCAAAGCGCTGGTGGACAGATATCACCAGCACTTCGAACAGGTCTTCCGAGCAATGGGCGTTCAGTTCGACTTCTTCGGAGACACAGATGACCGGCAATGCCATAACCGGACCCAGGAGATGGTAAAAGCCCTCATGCAGGGCGGCCACGTATATCCCAAAGAGATCGAGCTGGCCTATTGCCCCAAATGCGAGCGCTTTCTGCCGGACAGATATGTAGAGGGGGAGTGCCCCTACTGCGGAAAGCCGGCCCGGGGAGATGAGTGCGACATGGGCTGCGGCCGCCACCTGGAGCCCGGCGAGATCAAAAACGCCGTCTGCAAGGTCTGCGGCGGAAAGGCAGAGTACCGGAGGCAGGTCCATTACTTCTTCAAGCTGTCCGAGTTCAAGGATTTTCTGCTGCAGTATCTGGAAGGGCTGGGGGGCACGGCATCAGCCCGCAACTATGCCGCGG
>DAOPZB010000003.1:10877-27372 GCA_035353195.1 Methanothrix sp.
GGAGTGGGTGCGCCAGGAGTTGAAGGACTGGTGCATCACCCGCAACATGGCCTGGGGAGTCAAGTTTCCGGGGCACGAAGACCTGGTGGTCTATGTCTGGGTGGACGCGCCCATAGGCTACATCGCCTTCACCGAGGAGTGGTGCGCCTCGCACGGCAAGGACTGGAAGAGCTACTGGATGGACGGAGCGCGGATCATCCATTTCATAGGCGGGGACATCGTCTACCACCACTGCATATTCTGGCCGGCCATGCTGAAAGGCGCAGGCTACACCCTGCCCTCCGCTGTGGTGGCCTCGGGGATGCTCAAGATCGACGATAAAAAGTTCTCCAAATCCAGGGGCAATGTCATCTGGGTCAAGGACGATTACCTGGAGAGGGGGCTGCATCCCGACCTGCTGCGCTACTACCTGGCCAGCTACACCGCCCACAACAAGGAGGTCAACTTCGCCTGGAAGATATTCGCCGACAAGGTGAACACCGAGCTGGTGGGTGCCTTCGGCAACTTCCTTAACCGGGCTCTCACCTTCTCAGTCAAGAACTTCTCCGCCCAGGTACCCCAGGGCGAGATCGATCCCCAGGTTATGGCCAAGATCGAGCAGACACGGCAGGAGGTTGAGGCGGCCCTGGAGGAGTACGAGTTCAAGAAGGCGGCCGACAGCATCATGAGCCTTGCCGACTACGGCAACATCTACTTCCAGAGCCATGAACCCTGGAAGCTGGTAAAGAGCGACACCGCCGCCGCGGGATCGGTCCTGAGGAGCTGTCTGCAGATCGCCAAGGCACTGGTCTTATTCATGCAGCCCATCATGCCCACCAAGATGGAGAACGCCTGGAGGCAACTGGGCCTGACCGGCGAAGTGGCGGACATGCAATTTTCAGAGGCTACTGTCCCCATCAGAGAGGGAGCGGACCTGGGCAAGCCGGAGATACTCTTCTCCCGCCTGGAGGAGGCAGCCGTCAAGGAGCTGGACGCCATATTCCAGGAGAGGATAAAGAAAGCAACCGTTGGGGGCAAAGCCGCTTTAAAGCCGGAGAAGAAGGCGGAGATACCTTACGAGCATTTTTCAGCTCTCGACATTCGCATCGGAGAGATAAAGGAGGCGGGGCCCGTCAAGGGCTCGAATAAGCTGGTAAAGCTCATGGTTGACATAGGAGGCGAGACGCGCCAGGTGGTGGCCGGGATTGCAGCTTCCTATCCGCCGGACAAGCTGGTAGGAAGACAGGTGGTGGTTTTGGTCAACCTCAAGCCTGCCAAGCTCTTCGGCATAGAGTCGCAGGCCATGCTTTTAGCGGCAGACGTGGGCGGAGCCGCGGTGCTGCTCAGACCGGACGGTCCGGTGCAGACAGGAACCAAAGTGAGATAGAATGGCAGGAACACAGGAGGATACAGGCATTGCTGCAGATTGAGAATCTTTCCAAGTCATACAGGCTCAAAGACAGGGAGATCGTAGCCCTGAAGAAAATCAGCTTTGCCACCGGGCCCGGGGAGATCCTGGGGCTGGTGGGAAAGAGCGGAGGGGGGAAAAGCACTCTGATGAAGATCCTGAGGGGCATGGAGGACTTCGACTCCGGCAGGATCATCATGGACGGGATCACCATAACGCCCGACAGCCCCCCGGAGGTAAAGAGGGAGCAGATGGCCACGACCGCCATACACCTGCAGAGGGACTTTGCCCTCTGGACGGAGACCGCCTTGAAGAACGTGGTGAGGCGCGTCCACTCCCGAATCACAGGCTATGAAGTGCTGCCCATTCCGGAAAATTCCTATTACGACGAGGTATATGAGGAGGCCATGTACTACCTGCGCCTGGTGGGCCTGGAGAAGAAGGCCAATCACCTGGCCACCATCCTCAGCGGCGGAGAGAAGCAGAGGCTGATCATTGCCAGGCAACTGGCCAAAAAGCCCAGGGTGCTGCTGCTGGATGAGCCGGCCACCATGGCCTGTCCGGCCACCAAGCAGGAGGTGCTGGACGCCATCAAGAATGTGAGCCGGGAGCTGAAGCTGACCATCGTGGTGGTCTCTCACCTGCCCGAGATTCACCAGTATCTGGCAGACAGGCTGATCTGGCTGGAGCAGGGGGAGATCGTGGCCGACGGCAAACCCGATGAGGTGCTAAGAGAGTTTATGGCCGGCATAGGAGAGATGACGCCCCTGGCCGCCCACCCCAATGCTGCTCCCCTCATCAAAGTCAGGGGCCTCTCCAAACGGGGCTGCCTGATCAGCACCGGAGAGGTCCTTAACGTCCTGCTCATGAAGAACCTCAACCTGGATATCAACGAAGGAGAGATCACCTCCATCATAGGAAGCAGCGGCGGAGGAAAAACCACCCTGCTGAAGATCATGCAGGGCGTCCGGCTGCCGGATGAGGGAAGCGTCTCCTATCGCCATGAGGGCAGGTGGGTGGACATCCTGGCCTACTCACCGGACAGGATGAATGTGCGGCGAACGCTGGGAGTCATGTATCAGGAGTTCGCCCTCTTCGCCGGCGAGACCATCATCGACCAGATCGCCTATCAACTGGGTTTGAAGGGCAAAAATGTGATAGAGTATGCCAGGGCCATCGCCGAAGAGCAGGGGATATCCGACAGGGTGCTGGATGCCATCTACACCATGACCGATATGTCCGAGGAGGATGCCAAAGCGGCTCTGGAAGCCCTGGGCTTAACCAGGGACATATTCAAAGAGCTGTTCCCCAGCTTTCCCTCCACCGAGGCCCAGAAGTTTGCAGAACCCTTATTCAAGCTGCTCTCCCTCGATTCCCAGGTGCTCTGGAAGCTGCCTGAGCAGCTCTCCGGAGGAGAGAGGGTCAGAGCCTCTCTGGCCATACTGCTGGCCGCCCGTCCCAGCATCGTGATACTGGACGAGCCCTTCGGGGACATCGATCCCATCACACTCCGAGAGGTCTCCAATGCCATGAAGAGGATCAATGCGGAGTTAGGCACCACCATCCTCCTGGTCAGCCACCATGTCGATTTTGTAAAAGAGGTATCTCACCGGGCCATACTCGTGGAAAACGGGACCATACTGGCGGACGGCAGCCCCGTCCAGGTCTGCAATGCCTTCCTGGCCTCCTGCAATGCGCCCTATCTGAAGTACGTGGAAGAGAGAATTGCGGCCAACGGATGATCGGAGATGGACGAGCAGGTTCTTGAGGTTTACCGCCAGGTGGCGGATCAGATATCGCCCGAGGAATTCATGCTCCGGGTGGAGGAGAAGGTAGCCCTCATGGCCGGCCTGTGCGACAGCAGGACGGCAGCCATGCTGGTGGCCAGAGACCTGGGCACCGTCGAAGTACTGACCAAGATCGGGAGCATCAGGCCGGAGATGGGAAATGTGATCTTCCAGGGCAGGGTCATCTCCCTCTCCACCGTCCGGGAGTTTCCCAGGTCGGACGGCTCCAAGGGAAGGGTGGCCAACATGGTGCTGGCCGACGAGACAGGATCGATTCGAGTGGCCCTCTGGGATGAGACGGCAGAGCTGATTCGCTCCGGGGACCTCAAGGTGGACCAGTGCCTCAAGGTGAGAGGCGTGGCCAAAGAGGGCTACAATGGGACCGAAGTGAGCCTCTCCCGGGGCGGCGGCCTGGAAGAGGTCGATCTTGACATCGTGCCCAGGAGCGAGCCCTACAGGATCTCGGATCTGAAGAGAGACATGGGGGATGTGAGCCTCCTGGGAGTGGTACTGGATCCTGGGCAGGCCAAGCAGTTCGACCGCAAGGACGGCGGGAAGGGAAAAGTGCGAGCCGTCCTCCTGGGGGATGAGACCGGCAAGATCAGGCTGACCCTCTGGAACGAGCAGGCTGATCTGGACCTGGCGAAGGGGGAGACGCTGGAGGTGGTCAACGCCTCCTGCCGGGAGAGGTATGGATCTTTGGAGCTGTCCACGGGAAGCTACAGCACTGTAAAAAAGAGCGACAAGAAGATAAGCTACTCCGAGAAGACCACGCCCATTGCCGATCTTTCCGCAGGCAGCATCAACAGCGTCCGGGGCTATGTGACAGGCATCGGCGAGGTGCGCGAGTTTCAGAGGGAGGACGGCCGGACGGGAAAGGTGGCCAGCATCTACGTCTCCGATGATACGGGCAGAATCAAAGTGGCTCTGTGGGGGGAGCACGCCGATAAGCTGCAAGGGCTGGACATCGGATACCTGGCGGAGATCAGCGACGCGCTTGTCAAAGAGGGCTGGAATGAGGGCCTGGAGCTGTCCTGCGGATGGAAGACTTTGATTACTTTCGCCCCGCCCGGATAAAGCTGTTAAGCTAAGAGGGCAACATCTGAGGATAAGAAAAAGAGGATCAAAAAAAATGGCTACGAAATTGTTGGAGGACCTGCCGGGGGTTGGACCGGCCACGGCGGAGAAGCTGCGCGAGGCGGGATTCGGCTCAGTGGAGGCCATAGCCGTGGCATCGCCCGGCGAGCTGGTGGCGGCGGCAGAGGTGGGCGAGGCGACGGCAGCCAAGATAATTGCCGGAGCCAGAGAAGCGGCTGATGTGGGCGGCTTTGAGACGGGAGACCGGATCCTGGAGAGGAGAAAACTGGTGGGAAAGGTCACCACCAGCAGCAAGAGCTTCAATGAACTCCTGGGCGGCGGCATGGAGACCCAGTCCATTGTGGAGCTTTACGGGGAGTTCGGCTCAGGCAAGACCCAGGTGGCTCATCAGATGGCCATCAATGTGCAACTGCCCAAAGAGATGGGCGGCCTGAACGGCTCGGCGGTGATCATCGATACCGAGAACACCTTCCGACCGGAGAGGATAGCTCAGATGGTCAGAGGCCTGCCGCCCGCCCCGGATGGCAGCGAATGGAATGCCGAGGATTTCCTGAAGAACATCAGCGTGGCCCGGGCCTTCAATTCCAATCACCAGATACTGCTGGCGGAGAGCGCCATGGAACTCGCTGAGAAGACCAGGGAGTCGGAGAGGCCGGTGAGGCTTCTCATTGTCGATTCGGTTACAGCTCACTTCCGTGCCGAGTACGTAGGACGCGGCACTCTGGCCGACCGGCAGCAGAAGCTCAACAAGCACCTGCATGACCTGATGCGGTTCGGCGATCTCAACAATGCCCTGATACTGGTGACCAATCAGGTGATGGCCAAGCCGGACACGTTCTTTGGAGACCCCACCAAGCCGGTGGGAGGGCATGTGCTGGGCCATACTTCCACCTTCCGGCTGTACCTGAGAAAGTCCAAAGGAGAGAAGCGCATTGCCAAGCTGGTGGACTCGCCCAATCTGCCGGACGGGGAAGCTGTATTCTCAGTGACCATGGAAGGGCTGAAGGACTGAGAAGCGGATAGGAATCGATCCGGGTCCAGTCGGGCAACTGGAGACTATAGCCGCGAAAAAGGGGTGAATGGGTGACAGGTGCATCATTGAAGGGATTAATGTCTCTGTCGATACATGGCCCCCATCACCTCTTGAAATAGACTGAACTTAAGATATATATTTCTTTTGTCATGACTAGTTAAGCAGGCTGTGCAGAATTTCCAGAGTATCCCATGAACCGCGATCTTCCTTTTTTGGCTCTTCGCTAGGTATTGGCACCTGCAATTCTGGATGCAATGCTGCAACACGAGAAATGGATTGAATGGGTGACGATCCACAATCCCAAGTGGATCCCCGGAATGGAAAAACAGGTTCGCATGATGCCTGAGGCCCCGGAGCTCTTCTTAGCCTTCGCCGCTTTGACTGTCATTGCGGCAGTTGCCCTGAGCATGGCCTGAAGACGGCCCTATGCCTGCGAAGCATCGCAGGGCAGGGTATCGCTTCTAACCTCTGTCATCAGGGATCCCGGGATTGCGGCCTTTGTGCCCTCCCAGGATAGCTCATCCTCCTGACTATTTCAGAAAGACGCCTGAATTATATAAATTAAAAAAAGGTTTGTTTTATTTAGGGCCGTTTACTTCACATCCTCTGCATACAGCCCGGAGAACTCCCGGCACTGGCTGATGATGCGGCCTGTGGCCTCTCTCAGGACCACAATGGGATCGACGCCTTTGGTGGTCAGCCGGAAGATGGGGTTGTCCATGATGGGGAATTTGGTGTCGTAGGTGGCCATCAGCACCCTTTCATCCGCGAGCAGCTCTGTTCGCAGCAGGTTTAGGATGGTGTGACCCTCGCCCACGAACTCGATCACCGCCTGGCTATCGGTCTTGCTGATGATCTTCAGATTCATCTAAACCACACCCAGCCCATAGGCGGAGCTCATCTTCCTCGTCTCCGTGGCGGCACAATTGGGGCAGACCAGTTTGCTGTCCTTTTTGACCAGGCCGGTCAGGCAGCGGTTGCAGTAGGCCTTGATGACCCCCAGGTCCTCGTCGCTGGTGGTGAGCCTCATCTGCCGGTCGTCGATGATCTTGGCCTTGAGGATGTCGCGCATGGAAAAGAGATGGCGCAGGTCCTTGACATATGAGTTTCTGACATTGGAGATATGAATCGTCGCCTCTTCATCGGAGAGGGGCCGGTCCTCATGCCCTTTCTTAAAGGCCAGGGATACAATCACCAGGCTGTCTTTGAGATCAATTACCTCTCCTACTACTATATCGCCCTGGCTGAGCCTGACCGGGGCATTGGTCTTGGGTATGACGCTCGCCGCCCTTGACCTGGCATCGATCTTGACCAGGCCGGCGGTATTTGCATAGATCAATCCACCTCTGGCATAGGTGCAGTCGCCGGGCACATACTCCTCGGTCGAGCCCACCACATCTCCAGGAAGCACAAAGCTGCCGTCCATTTATTTACTCCTCATTAGATCCATTAATCGTCTCTTCTGTGAGAGCATCATTTTGCAACTACTAGTATTTAACTCCCGATAAAGATGGCTAAATCCCTTCTCGCCGACAGAACTCATCAAAATCATTCATCTCCCCCTCATCCCCTTCGCCGCCAAAAACTCGCGGACGAGCCTGGCCGCCAGGAGCGCCGTCTCGCCCCGGTCGTAGGCGGGCGTCAACTCGTTTATGTCCATGCCCGCCGCCTGCGGCGCTACGCGCTGTATAACCCTCAATACGTCCCAGGAGGTGATGCCGAAGGGCTCCGGATTGCCCACCGCCGGGGCAAACGACGGGTCGAGGGCATCCAGGTCGATGGACAGATAAAGCCGCTCGCAGTCCAGGCCTTTCAGGGCCCGGTCCAGGATAGAGTCGATCCCCTTCTCCCGCACATCGCGAGCCGTAAAGAAGCTGATCTCGTTTTTGGCGGCAAACTCGAACTCCTCCCGGCTGCCGCTCCTAATGCCGATGGAGGCATAAGCCTTCACCCCGGCCTCCAAAATCCTCCTGCTGGCGCAGGCGTGGCTGTAGCGGGTGCAGCCGTATTCGTCGCGCAGGTCCAGGTGAGCGTCTAACACCAGCACACCCAAATTGCCGGGCTCCTCATTCCTGCCTCCCCTGCAGCTCTCTCTATTCCCGCCCCGCCCTCTCTTCATCAGAGCTTCGACGATGGCCGGGGTGATGGAGTGCTCCCCGCCCAGGAAGATGGGCACGACACCGTCAGGCAGCAAGGCTATGCCCTCTTTGATGGTCTGCTCTGCATAGGCCGGGTCCGCCCCCAGCTCCATGTTGCCCAGGTCGCAGATGTCCAGGTCGGCCAGGTCTACATCATGATAATAGTCGTAGCTTTCGAAATTGTAGGAGGCGGCGCGGATGGCATCCGGCCCGTCCCTCGATCCGGATCGAAAGGATGCTGTGCCATCGAAGGGCAAGCCTAACACGGCATACCTGGCGTCCTCTATCTCACAGCAAGCATCGGCAAAGCCGCCCCTCTGGAACATAATTGGAAAAGAATAGGAAATGGATGGAAAAAGAGTTCAGCGCAGGTCCAGCTTGGTCCTGCCCATGACGAAGAGATAGGCAACCTCTTTTCCTTCCTCGACCTTTTCCTTCTGGTCCGCAGTAATGGGAACATCCACAGTGGCATAGCTGCCCAGGTCCATCAGTTGCACAGATGTGTCGCCGATGGATAGAACCTGGCCGGTCTTGCGCTCTACGGTGGGCACATAGATCTTGGTGGTAACCGGCTGCACAATTGACTTCTTCTGGTTGTCGAAGATGCCGATGGCGTCCACCCTGGCCTTGGCGCTGCCGTGCTTTCCGGGTTTGGAATGGGATATGCTCTTGATGATACAGGGCTCTTCGTCGATGATGACGTACCTTCCTTCTTTCAGCTCTCTGACCTCAACCTGCTCCTTCATTTGATCACTCCAGAGGGCGAATGCGACTCTCCTATTTAAAGGATGTCTTTCATCCGCCGCAGGGCCTCCTCAAGCTGCGATCTTGCTGCCGCATAGGAGATCCTGATGTGCTCCTTTCCCCCCGGACCGAAGGCCGATCCCGGCACGGCAATGACCCCGGCCTGTCCCAGGCGGGCCGAGACGGCATCGCCATCGCCCACATTGGGGAAGAGATAAAAGGCCCCGTCCGGCTCTGTGAGAGGCAGGCCCATCTCCCGAAATCCTTTGACCAGCAGATCCCGCCGGGAGCGGAACTCATCCCTCATCTGCGCCACAGAGTCCTGCGGCCCGGAGATGGCCTCCAGGGCAGCCGCCTGGGAGATGGAGCTGGCGCAGGCCTGGACATACTGGTGGATCTTGAGCAGTTGCTCGAGAGCGCAGCCTTTGGCCGCCAGATATCCCAGCCTCCAGCCGGTCATGGCATAGGTCTTGGATACGGCATTGACAGTGATCACATTGTCGGAGAACCGTCCGGGGCTGACGTGCCTGCCCCGATAGATGAAGTGCTCGTAGACCTCATCGGAGAGAACGGCAATGCCCCTGTCCTCAGCAATCTGGGCGATGGCCTTCATCTGATCAGCCGTCTGAACCGCACCCGTGGGATTGGCCGGGGAGTTGACGATGATCAGCTTTGTCCTGTCGGATATCCTCTCCTGCACGGCCTGCGGGGACAGCCGCAGATCTCCGTCCAGGGGAACGCTCACCGGCCGGCCTCCCACCAGTTTGGTCAGCTCGGCATAGGAGAGAAAGGCCGGATCGCCGATGATAACCTCGTCGCCCTGATCAACCAGGGCGGCGATGATGAGAAAGAGGGCCTCGCTTGCCCCGCTGGTCACCATAATCTCCTCAGGAGAGCACTCGATGCCGTTTTCCCTCTTGAATTTCTCGGCAATGGCCGACCGCAGATCCGGCAGGCCGCAGTTGGGGGTGTAGCCCGTCAGCCCCTTTTCAATGGCCCGGATGGCCGCCCTCTTGATGTGTCCCGGAGTATCGAAGTCCGGCTGGCCCAGCCCCAAATTCACCGATCCGGGGGCGGCTCCCTCAAAGCACTTCCTGATTCCTGAAATCTCTATCTTCTCTGTGCAGCTTGCAAATCTCATGACTGCTCCTCCCTGTAGATGGTGTTTAAGACGCCAAAGCAGCTCAGCCTGGACAGCTCCTCCTTCATCAGGTTCATCCTGATCTTTCCCCCTCGCCAGTACAGGGTGATCTTGACGTCTTCCCTTTGCGTCTCCTCAGTGATCGACTCCATGAACCTCTCCAGCGCTCGCGAATTGGAAAACGGAACCACGAATATGGCCCTGTACATCTCATTCTTCCTGGCGTAGGAGGTGAGGATGTAGCCGTTGTTCTCATATTCGCTGATCTGCTCGAAGGGGCACATGACCTCTTTCTCATGCTCCGCCGTGCCGTCAATCCTGGAGATTATCAGGAAGATCTGCGACACCAGAGACTTTTCAATTTTTTTGCCGAACCAGATGTTAATGGCACCCTGGGTGAGGACAATGGAAGCTGAATTGCCGCTCACCTCAATGGAGACCGGCTCCGGCTTGCCAGACGGCCTGCTGGCTGAGGAGCTGGGCATATAGCATCCCATCGGGCGGAGCAGATATAACTGTTTCGAGAAAATAGCCGCAAGGAGGATTGATGCTTTTGGACCAATGCCTGATTGCCCTGCAAAAACACTTTGAAGAGGAGCCATATGCCCGGATGTTCGCCATCAAGATTGCAGCACTTGAGGAGGGGCGCGCCCTCCTGGAGATGCGGACTGCTCCGGAGATGAACAATCTCTTCGGCATGACCCACGGCGCAGCCATCTATTCCCTGGTGGATGCCGCCTTCGAACTGGCCGTCAACTCGCACGGCACGGTGGCCGTGGCCATAAGCGTGAATATGAATTATATCAATGCGCCCAGGGTGGGGGAGCTTCTCCAGGCTGAAGGGCTGGAGGTGAACGCCTCCCGGAAGATTGCCGCCTGCGAGATCACAGTCCGGGGAGAGGACGGACGGCTGATAGCCACCTGCCAGGCGCTGGCCTACAGAAAGAAGGACAGGCTGCCTTTCCTTCCCAATCCTTGAGTTGATGTTTCGAGGAGGGGAGAGGCGGAACGCTGCCGATGCCGCCAACAGGATTTTATTCCATAGCCGTGCATGGCCTGGCGATGAAGCTGTCATCCTGCTTGAAGAGGTACAAAGACGATACGCACCGGGCATTTGCTCCTGAGGAGACGCTCCGGCTGGCAGAGGCCAAGCTGCCCGCAGCCGGAATCACCCGGGTCGCGGATATAACCAACCTGGACAGGATAGGAATTCCCGTCTTCTCCTCCATCCGGCCCATGGCCGATCGCGGAGCGGTCTCCGTCTACAACGGCAAAGGGGCCACGCCCACCGAAGCCAGGGTCTCGGCAGTGATGGAGGGGCTGGAGCGCTACTCAGGAGAGGTGCGGGACAGAAAGCTGATGCTGGCCAGCTTCTCCCGCCTGGATGAGAGCGCCCTTGATCCGCGCGACCTGATCCTTCCCGCCAGGTCGCAGGCGGATGCCCTGGACGCAGTGATACCCTGGACGGAGGGCTGGGATATCATGAATGACGAGGAGATCCTGGTCCCAGCCAATGCCGTGTTTCATCCCCTTTCATCGGACTATAAGAGTCTCTTCCGGACCAACACCAGCGGCCTGGCCTCCGGCAACACTCTTGAGGAGGCGGTATTTCACGGCCTGGCCGAGGTCATCGAAAGGGATGCCTGGGCACTGGTGGAGGCCTCGCGCTGCATGGGCCCGCTCGTTACCGACATCGGCGACGGCAGGGCGAAAGACCTGCTGGACAGGTTCGCAGCCGCCGAAGTGGACGTCTATTTGAGGGACATCACCAGCGATATCGGCGTGGCCACCTGTGCTGCTGCTTCCGATGATGTGCGCCTGCGCGATCCAATCCTGCTCACCACGGGCATGGGCACCCACACCAGCGCAAAAGTGGCAGTGCTGCGGGCTCTGACGGAGGTGGCGCAGAGCCGCCTCACCCAGATTCACGGGGCCAGGGAGGATACCACCCAGGCCGACTTCCGCAGGCAGATCGGCTACGAGCGGACCAAGAGGATCAACAAGCACTGGTTTGAGGCGACCGACAGGAAGAGCTTTGCCGCCATTCCCTCCTTTGAGAGCGACGACTTCCTGGCAGACATTGGCCACATGCTGGCAAAGCTCGAAGAGGCGGGCATGGATAGGGCCATTGTGGTGGACCTGACCCGCGAGGAGATCGGCCTGCCGGTGGTGAGGGTCATTGTGCCTGGCCTGGAGATTGCGGGGGTTGATCCGGAGAGAGTGGGAAAGAGGTGCAAAGATGCTGCTCGCCGCAGAAATCGTCGTCTTCCTGGGGCCAAGCCTCTCTCCGGATAAGGCCAGGGAGATCCTGGAAGCCGACTTCCGGCCGCCGGCCAAGAGAGGCGACCTGTACCGGGCGGCTCATGAGGGAGCCAGGATCATCTGCCTGATAGACGGAGTATTCTTTCAGGACTGCTCTGTGGCTCACAAGGAGGTTCTCTATGCCCTGGAGGCGGGAGCCCGCGTTTTGGGGGCTTGCAGCATGGGAGCCCTGCGCGCCTCGGAGCTGGATGTCTACGGCATGGAGGGCATGGGCGTGATCTATGAGGCCTATCGCAGCGGAAGGCTGGTCTCGGATGACGAGGTGGCGCTCACATTTGATCCCTTCACATTCTCTCCAACCTCCGAGCCGCTGGTCAACATTCGCTTCAACCTGGATCTGGCCTGGCAGAAAGGCGTGATTGATGCCGCCGTCAAGGAGAGGCTCTTTCATTGTGCGTCTGCACTCTATTTTCCAGAGAGAAGCTATGAGAGGATGCTGTCTTCTGCCGCCGGACTGGTTGCAGAGAAAGATTTAGAGGCCGCTCGCGCATTTCTGGAGAGGGAGAAGAGGGACTTCAAGAGGGAGGATGCCGTTTCCGCCCTGAAACGCGCCCGGCAGATTGCAGAAGAGATGTAATTAAGCACAATCAGGGCATATAGGGCATATCTGAATCAACTTTAGTTTAATAAGACTAATACTATTAAGTATATCTATTTAAAAAGATTGATATAATAGTTCCTCAAAGGAGGGCCAATTCGATCGCTATGATAGATGATATTCTTGCTTTAAAGAAGGAGCGCCAGGCCACGGTCCTGGCCCACAACTACCAGATCCCGGATGTGCAGGATGTGGCCGACCTGGTGGGCGACTCCCTGGAGCTATCCCGGGCGGCTGCCCGCCTGGACTCGCCGGTAATCGTCTTCTGCGGAGTGGACTTCATGGCGGAGAACGCTGCCATCCTCTCTCCCCATAAGAGGGTTGTCCTGCCAGAGAAGGGGGCCTGGTGTCCCATGGCTCACATGATAACTCCCCAGGAGCTTTTGGATCTAAAAGCCCTGCATCCCGATGCTGCGGTGGTCTGCTACGTCAACTCCACAGCGGAGATCAAGGCGGAGAGCGACATATGCTGCACATCAGCCAACGGCATCCAGGTTGTCAACTCCCTCTCCGAGAAGAAGGTCATCTTCATCCCGGACAGAAATCTGGCAGCCTACGTGGCCCGCCATACCGATAAAGAGATCATCCCCTGGAACGGCTACTGCTATGTGCACGACCACCTCACAGTGGGTCAGGTCGAGGCTGCCCGAGCCGAGCATCCCCAGGCCGAACTGCTGGTGCACCCGGAATGCCGCCCGGAGGTGATCGACCGGGCTGATTACGTCTACAGCACGGCCGGTATGGGAAAGCATGCCAAATCGAGCCCTGCCAGGGAGTTTATCATCGGCACGGAGGTCGGAATGATCTACCGGCTCCAGAAGGAGAATCCAGATAAGGAATTTTACCCGCTCAGCGAGAGCGCCATCTGCCAGAATATGAAGAAGACGGATATGGCCAAGCTGCGGCGGGCGCTGGAAACTCTGGAGCCGAGGGTGGAGGTGCCGGAGAAGATCGCCTCGCGGGCCAGGAAGGCAATTGAGAGGATGCTGGCGGTACAGTGAAGAACGCTTGCTCTGCGGACCATGCTGATTCTTATAACGGTGTGGTCAAGCACCTCCTTCGAAAATGCAAGAAGGATTGATTCGCTTCTTTGTATGTTATTCAGCTTTTCCCTTTATGATAAAATGACGTCTTGTTATCTTTTTCCGGCCAAGGTACTTAACCTTGCACGCATTACTACCCTATCATGGCAAAAGTCCTAGAACACCTGATCAGGCCGCAGAATAAGCCGGTGCACCACTCTGCGAAGGCCCTGGAGCTGCAGACAGCCAAAGAGATCCTGGCCGAGGTCTTCCAGATCAGGCTCTCGGAGGTCGATGAGATGATCATCAGCCGCTTCGAGGCCAGGGAGGCCGCCGCTAAAGAAGATGGGCTATGGCCTCAGGAGTTTTTGCTGGAAGGCTGAAGCTGATTTCAGGCTCGCCATGCGCCCGCCGCGGCGACGGCCCAGCCTCTGCCGGACCGGCTCTGAAAGGAGCTGCTTTTGATCGGCGGGCCTATTTTCGGCTCCTCGCCATTCCCCGTGGGTGGTGAAATGGTTCTTTTGCCTCTGTGTCTCTGCGTCTCTGTGGTTGGCCAGGCCAACAATTAAGCCTAATGCTACTGAACAAAACCACAGAGGCACAGAGATGAGAATAAGCCTGTTAGACAGAGTAACTCAGTTTAGCCTCAGGAAATAGCGAAGAACCCTATTTTCCTTCGGGCGGGCTTCCTGACGCGGGCCGACGGAGTCAAAGGCTAGAAGACTAGGACGCCGTGCTTGGCTGCACGACGGGCGGGCCGGGATGCGGGCGAAACACTCCCACCAGGCAAGAAAGCCGCAGATACTTTCGATGACTGGCTCGATAATCTCGTTTGGCAATCGTTTTTGTGTCGCCACTGAAGCATTGCCTCCAGAAAGATGTTGGTATCAATCAGATACAATATTTTTCACCCAGATATCTCTTGCAGCATGTTGAAGATCAACTGAATCGATATCGACGTCCTTAAGAAGGCCAACTATTCTATCTGCATTTGATTTAATGATCTCGATTTCCACTTCTTCACCCTCCTTTAAGCCCAGGTTTTCCATAGGCTTGTTATTTGGCTCCTATCCTAGCTATTTTTGTGTCCATCCTCAGTTCGTTCAGTTATTGGCACGCTCTGTGCGTGCTCTGTGTCCTCTGTGTCTCTGTGGTGAAAAACGTCGTTAGCCACTGGTTATTAGCCATTAGCCAACGAACCGCCGGCACAGAGGCACGAGAAGCGCACAGAGGACTCACTGAGACGGAAGCTCAATTACCCACATGAATTTGCGAAGAGACCGTTATTTTTCGTATCTCGCTTTAGCGGGCATCACATGGCCTTTGTCTCTATTCCTTAATGAACTATTTGCTTTCGCTTTGCACGAGTATGCACGGTGTGGAGGCTGGCGCGCAGGCGGGCACGTCACACGCGCGAGTGCGGGCGGGAGAAAATCAAACCCAGATTTTATATTTTGCGAAATATGATCTATGTGGGCCAGAGCCTTTGAGCGGACTCAACCGCCCAGGATAGAACGCAGCCAGCGATTCGCTGATTAGTTTTCCGAGGCTCGTTTGAAGATTCGCCGCTCTGGATCTGCGGGATTTGCTTTGCGGTTGGCTCAGCGTGAGATTTACGCGCCCATATATGTGTCAGCTTTTTCAAAGGCTACAGAAGGTATCTTGTTCAATTGAGAGATCAAATATATAATAAAATCCTCTATTTTTTTACGATCATATAAGATTTTTGGGAACTCTCTTTCATTCATATAAATATTAATATTTTTTGGTATTGAATAACGACCTTTCCATACTATAAATTGCCTCAGTCCTATAAGAATCTCCTCGATATCGTCATCCATTGATAACCCCGTTTTTTTGAATAGATCAACAAGAGAATGATTGGTATGGTTATTCGAAAGTTTTTCTCCGGAAACAAGCAAGTTTGGATCCCTTGAGAATATAATCCCCTTTATTAAATTTTCAACAGCATAACCGACTAGCAGTAAATAAACTGGGTAAAGTTGCATATCCCAAAGATCCTCTAATTCTTGCCCATGTAATTCTTGCGATTCCTGAGTCTCTGTTATATCTCGTTCCCTTTCTCGTTGATTTGCAGCAATATAATCTTCATATATTTTATCTGATGCTCGCAACAGGGTTAGAGCACTCATTTTCCAAGACCCATTATGCAAAGCTTTTATCCTAAATTGTCTGGCATCAGTTGCATCTTTTAACGAGTCTAAATCGATAAATCCATTAGATTTTCTTTTTATTGGCCAGCGATCTGTAATTTATATTCCTCCAAGTTTGTAATAATTGTTAGGGTATTATATACATTCCCTTTTAATTCGATGATAGATAGCAGAGATCTGAAGCCTAAAACCTTCGAATTTGATGATCTGCCGCTTGAATGTGCAAATAATGGTTTCCGGAAACTCATAGAGATAAACATAAGATGGAGACTTCTCGCCATTCGATGCGTAATGGAAAACGCTATCATAAGCAACATCAACACTCTTGCACTAACTCATCAAATCCCGTCCAATCCCACCCACAGAAGCCTTTTACTACCATCACCCGGTAATTATCCCCCGTGAAAAATCGCGAGGTCGCCGCAATCCTGTACGAGATGGCGGAGCTGTTGGAGCTGCATGCCGAGAACCGCTTCAAGATAATCGCCTACAGCAAAGCTGCCCGGGCCATCGAGTCCCTCCAGGAGGACATAGTGGTGGTCTGCCGGGAAAAGAGGCTACAGGCCCTCCCCGGCGTGGGAAAGGCCATCGCCGCCAAGGTCGAAGAGTACCTGCAGACCGGCCAGATCCTGGCCCACCAGGAGCTCCTTGCCAAAACTCCGCCGGGCCTCTCCCAGCTCCTCCAGATCTCCGGCCTGGGCCCCAAGACCATCGCCCTGCTGAACGAAAAACTTGGTGTGACGGGCCTCGACGACCTGGAGAGGGCGGCAAAGGAGCACCGCATCCGGAGGCTGCCCCGCATGGGACCCACCAAAGAGGCCAACATCATCAAGTCCATCGAGAGGTACAGGAAGCGCAGCACCAGGATCCTCTACAGCTCCGCCGAGCCAGCGGTGCAGCAGATCATGAGCTTTCTCCAGGGGCTGGAGGGCCTCGAGCATATCACCGCCGCCGGCTCCTTCCGCAGGGCCAGGGAGACAGTGGGCGACATCGACATCCTGGCCACCGCCGCCCGTCCGGAGGAGGTCGTGGCCGCCTTCGTGAGGATGCC
>DAOPZB010000004.1:0-22459 GCA_035353195.1 Methanothrix sp.
GGCGCTGCACAAAAACGGCCCCGGCAACATCTCCGACATTGCCAGGGCTACATCGCTATCCAGGGAGGAGGTCCACGGCGCTCTGGGGTGGCTGGGCCGCGAGAATAAGATAGTTATGGAGAGGCGGGCACGGGTTTTGTTCTTCTCATTGCAGGAGTCTGAAATGGGCGAAAGCGCCCCCCATCACATAACATCAGAAGAGAAATCGCCGGACAGCTCAGGTGCCGGGCCAAAGAGGACCTCAAAAGCCAGCGTGAGCCGAGCCACAAGTTCAACTCTTGAAGCCGCCAGAAAGGCCCTGGCCTTTATCCTCGCCGAGCTGGAGGAGAATCGGGAGCCCACCATGGCAGAGGTATCCAAGGCAGCGGGCATGCATAGCAGACAGCTCGGAAAAGCCCTTTCCAGCCTGGATGTAAAGTCCAGGGCCATTCGCATAAAAGGCAAGAGCGTTCAGATCTATCCGCTCGACTTGAAAGCGAGGGTATGGGAGCTGGCAGCACTTGATGCAGATGGCCTGCAGAAGATGATGATGGCAGGAGAGCAGGCACCTGGGGCTGATACGGAACAGAATCGAGAGAGACTTACTGTATTTGATTGATATCCTTTTTTTCGGCCTTCGGGCCTCTCCCCGCGATTCCTGCTCAAATAGACTTCTTCTCCCCAGCCCTCAGGCCATGACCTGCTCTTTAAGAATGTAGCGGATCAGGTCTTCGGAGAGTTTGGTCTCCCGCTGCAGTTTCTTTACAGTGTCTTCGATGCTGTTTCCCTCCGCCATGAGCGCGTTTATCCGGCTTACCACCTTGTCTCCGATGGCATAATACTCATCGATGTCCTTTCTGTGGCCCCAAACATCTCCCCGCAAAAGCTGCACTCCCTGAATCTCCAGAAATTGCTGCGCAGCCCTGGACATGGTCTCATGGTAGGACGGCGGGATCTGCACGGCCCTCAGGCGGGGACAGGACTGGACCAGGTTCATGACATCCATGTTGGAGGCCCGGAAGGCCAGGTGAACCAACTGCTCATTTCGGTTTAGGTCGGAAATCTCTTTCTTGGAACTTACTACCCTCAGCTTCATGACAGATACCAATGCTCTTAAAATATTTATAGATAATGGTAATCATAGTAATCCTTAATTAGATATACTGAAATGAGTAAGCCATCACGAAAAATATTTATGCATAGACGCTTAATGATGCAAATATCCTCTGATTTATGTCAATTGGTAGAATATGTTTTTATGATACAAGGATCTTTATATTTGCAAAGCTAGGCCTCATTTATTCAGTGCTTGGAAAGCAATCGATTACCTGGCTTCCCGAAAGCCCTTCACCGCCTGAGCGCAATTGGACAGGACATTTCCTGCCATCTCCTGGCCCGGCCATGAGCCCAGACCGCAGTCCGGCCCCGTGGCCCGCAGCCTCTCTCCGAAGAGGGAATAAGCCCTCTTAAGGCGGTCTCTCATCACCTGGGGCGACTCCATCTGCAAAATCTCCCTCTCCAGCCGGGCCGGGTCTTCCCAGAGATTGACGCCCAGCCTCTCATTCAACCCGGCAGACATGGAGAGGATATCCGTTCGGGCAATTCCCGCCCTCAGATAGGTATTCGTGTCCTCCAGCACCCTTCGGTCGATCAGTTGCAGATAATCGGGGTGGGCCGCCGACTCAATTCCCACGATGCTGATGCCCGGCACGGCGGCGCATGCCTCGGCAAAGAGGGGGGAATGGAGGTGAATCTCGCAGTCCATCTCCCGGCAGGGGGCGCTGGCGATATCCAGTGCCCTCCTGATCTCCTCCTCGGAGAAGATGATGGCCGAGGAGATGCCCAGGCTCGGCTCATCTATGCAGGCCACGGACATCTTCCCCTCCTGCCTCGCCCTCTCTAAAAAGCGGGCCACGCTCTCCGCCAGGGTATAGAGGATGTCCGCATAGGCAGTGGTCCCGAAAGCGGAGATGTAAAGCTCCAGCGGCCCGGTGACGCAGACTCTCACCCTCTGGCCGGCAGCCACCGCCTCCAGCTCCAGGATGCCGGCACACTCCCTCTTTATGAGATAGGGGCTCTCCGACTGCTGGGGATCGGCGATCGGGTCCATGAACATGCGGATCATGTCCCGAAACTGGGGATAGGTGGGCGCTTCCACTCCTGCCCGCCTCTTCTGATCGAGCACATCGCGCACGAGATCGAGATATTGCCGGGGAGACAGCCCTTCCAGCCGCACGCCCCTGGGCAGGGGAAAGCTTCCCACATCATCAAAGAATATTGCCGCGTCCTGCTCTGTCATCATGGATCACCTGCCATCATGGATCACCTGTCGTCGTCCCTCTCTCAGACCTTTGCCTGGACAAAGCGCTTCAAATATCCCTTGAGGGAGTCATACCGCCCGTCGATCTTCTCATAGACCTCATCCAGCTCGTCCAGGCGGGCCATGGCCGGGGGAAGGGGCGGATTGATGCCTGTGGCCCTCACGATCTCATCCGGGAATTTTGCCGGGTCGGCCGTCTCCAGGGATACGCAGGGGCAGTCCTCGCCGCTCTCCTCCAGATACCTGAGCAGCCCTGAAAAGCCCACTGCTCCATGCGGCTCCAGAAGGACTTTATGCCGGCTGTAGGCCTCTCTGATGGTGCGGCGGGTCTCTTCGTCGGTGACGGACACGGCGTAGAGGTCGCGGTTCATGGCCTGCATATCCGGCATTCTGCTAACTATTCCCGTCTCATCCATCCGGCCGCCGTAGAGGGCGAAGAGGCGGGCCAGATTGCTGGGATGGCCCACATTCATGGCATTGGAGATGCAGTTTTTGCTGGGGCGGATGGGCTCGTAGGTTCCGGTTTTCATGAAGCGGGGAAACTCGTCGTTCTCATTGGTGGCCACCACGAACCTCTTAGCCAGTAGGCCCATCCTGAAGGCCAAAAGCCCCCCCATCAGGTCTCCGAAGTTGCCGCTGGGCACGGAGAAGACCACCTTCCTCGCGGGGGCGGCTCGCGACCAGGCATAGAAGTAATAGACCGCCTGGGGCAGCAGCCTGCCTATGTTTATGGAATTTGCAGAGGAGAGGCAGAGGGATGCGAGTTGCTGATCGACAAAGGCCTGCTTGACCAGCGCCTGGCAGTCGTCGAACTTGCCCTCCACCGCCAGGGGAAATACGTTCTTGCCAAGAGTGGTCATCTGGCGGCGCTGCCTCTCCGTAACCTCCTTTTCCGGAAAGAGCACCACCACTTTGACATTGTCCAGGCCGTAAAAGGCATGAGCCACTGCCGAGCCGGTATCTCCTGAGGTGGCGGTGAGGATCAGAATGCTCTTGCCCTCCGCCTTGAGGAAGTACTGGATGAGCCGGGCCATGAGCCGGGCGGCGAAGTCCTTGAAGGAGCATGTCGGTCCGCGATCCAGGCGCATCACATACTTTTCGTCGTATACCCTCTGCACCGGCACCTCAAAATTATAGGCATCATCCAGCATCGCCCGCAGGGCGGAGTCATCGACCAGGTCGCCGAGGTAGGGCTTGACCACCTCATAGGCGATCTGAGGATAGGTCATCTTGGGAAACTGCCGGATCAACTCCTGGGAGAGTTGGGGAATTTCTTCGGGCATGTAGAGCCCCTTGTCCGGGGCCTGGCCCACCAGGAGCGCCTGGCGAAAGTCCACGCGCTCCGGATGGCCGTTGGTACTGAAGAATTTGATGGCGGACATATCTGGAGAGAATAGGATGGGCTGATCTTTAAGCCTTTCTCATTTGCCTTCGCGCATGATTTCAAGCGACGGCGAGGGAATATTTAAGTATTAGTTGTCAGGTAAGTTGCTCACAAATAATGGTCGTATCGCTCCGATAGAATGGTAAATATATAGAGGAGGAAATGAGATGGCGTTTTACACTTTGGGCCTCACTTTTAATCTTGTGATACTCCTGACAGTGATAGTTCTCGCTGTTTGGATATATGGCATATATTTCAACTTTAAGAAATGGGGCCTCGGATCCACCGGCTACCACGACCAGTTGCGAAATAGCTTCTGGCTCTTTCTGGCCACCTGGATTCATGAGGCATTTAAGGACGGCTTATGGGTATTTCTGAGGACCGTGGTATTGGATGTCCTGCTTTTGCGAAGGACTCTTGCCAGAAGCCCGGTGCGATGGGTCATGCACATGTCCATGTTCTATGGCTTCTTGATGCTGGCGGCTCTTTCCGGCCTCGGACTGATGGTTGATATCGTGGAGCACTTCGACTCGATCTTCGGCCTGGCTCACGAGGCAGAGATGGTCAAGGAGCTTATGGCTCTGCCCTTCGACATCTTCGGCTACCTGCTGCTTATCGGCTCTACCATAGCCGTATCCAGGAGAATTCTGCTCAAGTTCGTAAGGGACAACACCAGCGCCTACGACGCCTTCCTGATCGGCGCAGTGTTCCTCATCACAGTAACCGGATTTTATGCCGAGTGGATGCGCGGCAATGCCTTCCTGCTGGGAAATCTCTTCGAGTCTCCCATATATGCCCCTCACTTCGCACTGATTCATACCGTGATGGCCCTGGGGCTCTTCGCATTTGTCCTGCCCTGGAGCAAGTACATCCACGTAATAGCTACACCGATGACGCTTATCGGCAACAGAGGAGGCGAATAAATTGGCCAACAACAAAGAATCCAAGCCTTTGCTTTCCGGCTTTATGCTCTCCACCCAGCTCATGGAAGTAGACGGCTGCAATCGATGCCAGGAATGCATGAAGTGGTGTCCCACATTCGCGGTGAGACCGGACAGGCCGGGCATTACACCTATGTACAAGAACGCCAGGTGGAGAGAACTGATGGCCAAGAGCCACAGCCTGAGGGCCAAGGTCTTCGGTGCCAAGCCTCTCAATGACGACGAGATGAAACAGTTCACAGACGACACATATAGCTGCACCACCTGCGGCGTATGCGGCACAGTCTGCGAGGCAGGCATAAAGACTGTGGAGCTGTGGGAGGCCATGAGGCCAAACCTGGTCAAGCGCGGAGACGGTCCTGTGGGCAAGCAGTCCTTCTTCCCAAAGCTGGTCAAGGCTGATAGGAATCCCTATCAAGCCAAGCAAGAGGAGCGGCTTTGCTGGGTTCCCAAAGACATCAAGATACCGGAATCTGGTGAGATAGTATACTTCGCGGGCTGCACTGCCGCCTACCGACAGCAGGCACTTGGTGTGGCAACCGTGAGGATTCTGGATAAGCTGGGTGTGCCCTTCGCCATGCTGGGCAAGGACGAGTGGTGCTGTGCTTCTGCCATGGTCAGGACAGGACAGAGGGAGGTCATGGCCGAACATGCCGTGCATAATGTGGACGCACTCAAGGATGCAGGGGCAAAAACAGTTCTCTTCGCTTGTGCAGGATGCATTAGAAATTCAGCCATTGATTGGCCGAAATGGTATGAGGGCTACATTCCCTACAAGAACGTGCCGCTCTCTGTTTTCCTCAGGGAGAAGATCAGAAAAGGGGAGGTTGAGTATAAGATTCCGCTCAACTACTCAGTTACATATCATGACCCATGCCACAACGGCAGGCACCTCATGCACGAGATGGGAAAAGACTGGGCATTTGAAGCCTCTCGCGACTGCATCCAGTCCATTCCGGGAGTGAAGTTCAGGGATATGGTGCGCAATAGAGCTCTGCAGAGGTGCTGCGGTGCAGGCGGCGGCGTCAAGGCCGGCATCCCCGACCTGGCACTGGACTGCGCCAAGGCCAGAGTCAAGGACGGCGAGGAGGTCTCTGCGGAGATCATGGCATCCACCTGTCCGTTCTGCAGAAGGAACATCATGGACGGCAGGAACGACGCCAAATCCAGCATAAAGGTTCTGGACGTCGTAGAGCTCATGGCCGCATCTATGGGCCTGGATACAACCATTCCTGAGAATCCGTACACCAAATTCCAGGAACAGGATGTCCTGGTCTGCGGTCCTTCAACCTGCAAGCTGGACACTGTCGAGCGCAAGGAGCCCGGCAAGGATCTGGTGGGCGAGGCTCACTGAAGCAATGGAATGAGAATGTCCGCTCGCGCGGCCATTCTTTTCTTAATTTTTTTGTGAATGTCCCGCAATCCGCTGCGAGACATTCACAAAAAACTATTTTAAATCATTTGGGCTTTTTCTGGTAAACGCCACGGGCAGCAGTTCTCCGGCCGTAGCCGTCAGGGCTTTGCCTTTTCGGTTGGCCATTATGACCAGGATGTCCTCACCGAATTCTATCAGGCTCTGCCGGCAAATGCCGCAGGGCGGCACGGGCTCGGCCGTCTCAGCCATCACGGCAATGGCCTCAAATTCCCTCTCTCCGGAAGCTATCGCCGCCGCCAGGGCCGCCCTCTCCGCGCAGACATCCGCTCCGGATGAGGCGTTCTCGATGTTTCCGGCGCAGTATACCTTTCCGCTTTTTGCCAGGAGCGCCGCACCCACCCGGAAATGGGAGTATGGAGCATATGCCTTTAGCATGGACTGTCCGGCCTGCTCGATGAGCTGATCATATCCTCCGCCATAGGGGCGGGGGAAACATGGAGCATGGGCCTCCGATCTCAGGGCTCCGATGTACATGCACTCCTGGGGCGGTATGGAGGGGATGGGGCTGCTCACCTCACAGATGCAGACGGGAGCGCCTCTGATGATCACGGCAGGGATGCCCTCATCTCCTTCTCCCATGACAACCTGAGCAGCGGAGACGAGGTTATCGGCCACCGCCTTCCTGGTGATCTTCAGCTCCCGGCCAAAGAGGTCCTTCTGGCCGCGGGCGTCCTCCACCGGCTCGATGCCCTCGCAGGCCAGGGCCACGCCCACACATCCCAGGCGCAGGGGATGGGTGCGGCTGTCGCCTATGACCACGCCGATCTGCTTTCCCCTGGCCAGCCTCTCTCGCAGGCATCGGGCCGAGGCCCGGGCGTCCGCCGGAAAGAGGACCACATGGCCGGGAGGAGCATTGGAGTTGTCGATTCCGGCGTTGGGATACAGAAATCCCTCGTTTAAGGTGAGGACCACGCCGGGGATGCCTCCCATGATCTCGTCGGATTCCCGGAGTATCAGCTCCATCTCCCGGGGGTCTTTGCCGTACTTTTCGGCGAGAATCCTGGCCTGCACGCCGGGATTGACGTCCTGCAAAGCCACTACCCTTCCTTCCGCCGTGGCCACGGTGCTCTCCGAGACCACCAGGATATCGCCGTTCTGAAGGTCCAGGCCCGATTCCGTCATGGCCTCATCCAGGCAGGCCGCCAGGTCATCCCCCGGCCTGATAAGATCCGTCTTTATGCCAATTACCTGCAACACACTCACCTATGGCCTTCGCCCTACCCTGTAACGCTCCGGGCTCTCTTCCATCTGCAATGCCTCTTGGATGAGCCCGGCCAGCCGGGAGAGCCGGAAAGGCTGACCCTTCAGGTTCTTGACCAGCCCGGCGATCTGGTGAGCCGTGCCCAATATCAAAACCTCCTGGGGGTGAGGATCACAGCGCAGAGCCAGTCTGGGTATGGCCGCATCCCCTCCCCGGGAGAGCATCTCCTGCTTGACGATCAGGGCCTCCATGCTGCTGAGGTTATGCGCCGCAAGGATGCGAAAAGAGCCCTTTTTACAGAGGGCTGGAAATCCCAGCTCGTCGACGCCGGTGCGGCGCAGGACCTCTCCCAGATCCTGAGAGAAGCCCAGGCCGTCCAGCACCTCAACCTCCATCTCTTCATCCCTGGAGCAGGAGAGCCTGCCCCGGATGGCACTGGCCATTTTAATGGTATTTCTGCTGGCGGCCACGTCATGGGTGCGGACGATGTGGGCTCCCAGGTGGACAGCTATGGCTGTGGCGGCCAGAGTTCCCTCCAGCCTCTGGAAGGGATCGGGCTGAGCGAGGACCTCTCCTATGAACGACTTTCGGGAGACTGCCGCCACCACCGGCCGGCCCAGGACGCGCAGCCGGGGCAGGCCGTCCAGTATGGCCAGGTCGTGCAAGGGGGCCTTTTCAGGAACCCATTTGCCGATCCCAGGGTCAACTGAGATCCTGGACGGATCGACGCCCGCCTGCTGAGCTGCCCGCACCTTCTCACCCAGCAGGGGGATTATCTGATCCATGAAGAGCAGATCTCCCGGCCGGCGGGCGGTGGCCATGATGATCAGCGAGCCGCCGTGGTTGGCAATACTGGCCGGCATGGCCGGATCGGACAGGCCGGAGACGTCGTTGATGCACCCTGCGCCCAGGGAAAGGGCCTCTTCAGCTATCGCCGCCCTTTGGGTGTCCACGGAGACGGCTATATCCAGTCCATCCAGCCCCTCCAAAACCTCCTTCAGGGCGGGAAAGAGCCTCTCCCTCTCCAGGTCCTCGCTCACAAATGGCGATCCGGGGGCAGTGGATACCGCACCCAGGTCGACCGCATCTGCTCCCTCCTCCTGCATCCTCCGGGCCAGAGAGAGAGCTTCGCCGGGTCCGGCCACCGAACCCTTGTAGAAGGACTCCCGGCTGAGGTTGATGATTCCCATCAGCCGCACGGGCCGGCTGTCTCCCACCGGCAAGGAGCCTAAAACGCCCTCAATCAATCCGAGCACCTCACAGACTGGAACATGGATTTCATCTCTATTACTCCGAAAGACGCAGCAGTATGCCCGTCTTCCTCGCTCTCTCTATGGCATATTCCAGCAAGAGCAGCCCCAGGAGGAGGTAGAATGCCGCCAGAAATACGCCGGTAGCAAGATGATGCTGGCCGGGGATAAATATTGACCTGTAGTACTCCAGGAAGTAGGTGAGGGGCAGAAGCCTTGCCGCGGCCTGGAGCAGGGGAGGCAGCACCTCGACCGGATAGTATATTCCGCTGACCAGCAGGATCAGGCCGCTCAGGCTCCAGGCGGCTACATCCGCCTTCTGGCCGAAGGTGAGAATGGATATGCAGACCGCGATGCCTATCACCGCGGCCATGGCAAAGACGCCCCCCAGGAAGATCAGCACGGGAACAAGTCCCCCTTCCTGAAAATCAAAGCCGAAGAGGTAGTGGCTCACGCCCGCCAGGATGCCGAAGACCACGCTGCCTCTCACTATGCCGAATAGGGCGGCTCCGAAGACCAGATGGTAGCTTCTCACCGGGGAGATGAATGTGTTCTTGATGCTCTTGGACCACATGTCGAATAGTAGTACGTAGGCCACGTCGATCTGGGCGACCTGCAGAATGGTCAGGGCAATGGCTCCCACCAGGAGAAAGGAGACCATGGAAGCATCCACCTTGAGAAAGCGGGTGAGCAGGCCGATGGAGAGCAGGCTGATCATGGGCCAGAAGAACAGCTCGAATACCGTGAAGATATTCCTCTTTGAGGTGATCCAGTTCTTGTAGGCCGAGGCCAGATACTTGTTCAGCTCACCTTGCCAGTTCAATGAAGACATCCTCCAGATCAGGCTCCTTTATGGTCAGGTCCAGTATTCTCGCCTGGGAGAAGAGCTTGATGATCCCGTCCAAGCCGTCAGCTCTTCCATTGCCCCTCCCCAGAGCGCCCCCGTCCCCTGCTCCGTCATCACCCCGGTCCAGCACGATCTCCACTCTACCGGCAGCGGCCTTAACCCCCAGCACGCCGGGCATCCTCTGCAGGGCAGCGATGTCTGCCGGGCCCTGGTATGTCACCGTCAACCTCTCTCCTAATGCGAGCTGCCTTTTTAAATTGCGGGGCGTGTCCAGGGCCACTATCCTTCCCTTGCGCAGAAAGGCGATCCTGTCGCAGAGCATCTCCGCCTCAGGCATATAGTGGGTGGAGAGGACCACGGAGATGTTATCTTCCCGGTGAATCCTCTGGATGAGGTCCCTCGTCTTTTTGGACATATCGGGATCAAGGCCGGTCGTGGGCTCATCCAGGAAGAGCAGGCGGGGGTGGTTGATCATGGCCTTGGCGATGGAAAGCCTCTGCTTGAGGCCGGTGGAGAGGTTTTCAAATCTCATGTCCCGATAGTCCCCCAGCTCAAAGGCAGCTATCTGGTCGTCCACCACCTGGGAGAGGCCCCGGCCGTAAAGACCGTAGAGCATGCCGTAGTGGCGCAGGTTCTCGGCCACGGTCAGGCTCCAGGGAAAGTTGGGCTTGGCGGTGCTGATGTTGATGACCTTGCGAATTTCGCCTCTCTCGCGCCGTCCGTCCAATCCCAGGATGGATAGGCTGCCCGACTCAGGATAGATGAGTGTTGAGAAGATGGAGATGAGTGTGGTCTTTCCTGAGCCGTTCGGGCCGAGCAGGCCGAAGATCTCCCCCGATTCGACGTCCAGGTCTATGCCGGAGAGGACTGTGGCGGGTTTGCCCAAAAAGCTCCTGTACTTCTTGCTGATTCCCCTGGCGACAACTGCCTTTTGCGTCACTGATTCATGCCCCATTCTGTCCCGATCTTTTGCTTGCCTTCCATGGCCCGCGGCTCCCATCCGTCATTCCTATCCATCACTCTCTTTCGTTACTCACTTTCGATCCGGCCGATCCGCCCCCAACTCTATCGCCATCTCCTCTTGCGGCTGGAGGGGAGGCTTCCTCTCCGGCGCAGCAGGATGAATGCAGACATGCCCAGCAGGGCCAAGGCGAAGAGCATCGTCAGGGACGGGCCAAAGGCCGTCAGCCCTGCCTGTCCCGGCCAGCGGTCAGAGGTGAGAGTGATGGGCAGGGGGAGAGTTATACATTTCTCCCGGCAGCAGACCATGCAGCCCAGTTGATAGTCGCCGGCAAGGGCGCTTTCGTCCACTTCCACCCTAAAGCGGGCCACGGCCAGCTCTCCGGGATGAATGTCGCCCAAGGCGGCAGGCCGGCCGTCGGCATGAAAGGGACCGGCATCAATCAGCTGGGCGGAACAGTTATGAAGCGTCTGGCCCTCTCTGCCGGCCACGGCTGCCAGAATCTCTCCTTCCCCCCCGGCAGCCAGGTCGGACCTGATCGCCGAGATCTTGAGCGGCTGATCCCCTCCGTTGGCATATGCCCGCAGGGTGAGATTTCGTCTCTCGGCCTGTCGCATGGGGAAAACCTCGCCGCCGGTCACGCTCGCGTCCACCTGTCTCTCATACTCCAGGAGCAGGGGAAGGTCATACCAGCCTCTCGCATCCATGTCCAGGCTGACATCGAAGGCCATCCTCGCTTTCTGCCCTGCGGGGAGAGAGTCGATGTGCCTTCTGCCCCCTGCGGAGAGAACGGGGCCGGAGGGCAGCAATTCGGCGCTGATGTTCAGGGCATCTGGGCCTCTCATCTCCTCTTTCATCTCCTGGAGCATATCCTCTCTGCTGCCGCTGCCGTCCACGGCTATCAGCTCCTCCAGCTCTCCGCCATTGGCCAGGTCCACAAAGAGAGTTGCCCGTCCCGGGGAAAGGAACGGATTGGCCAACGATGCCTTCAACTGCGGCTCTCCCAGGGATTTGTAATGATCCTCGGAGAAGAAGAGCAGGTCCTGTCCGCCCGTGGGAGCTATTGAGAGCACCAGCAGAATGCAGAAGGCGGCGGAGTTTACCATCATCCTCCCAGGCTAGAGCGGCATCATTAATGAGCCTATCTGGATATCACAGTGCTGATGAAGAAGGCCAGGGCGGCGGTGAGGATGATGGTCGCTCCGGAGGGCACGTCCAGCATATAGGAGAGCAGCAGCCCGGCGGTCACAAATACAGCGCCCAGCAGCACCGAGCCCGCCATGATAGACGGCAGGCCGGACAGGTGCCTCCTGCTTATGGCTCCGGGGATGGTGAGGAGGGCGATGACCATGATGATGCCTACGATCTTGATGAGTATCACCACGCTGAAGGCCACCATGCCCAGGAGCAGGAGCCTCAGTCCCTTTACGGGAAGGCCGATTGCTTCGCCGTAAACCGGATCGAAGGAGAGCAGCAGAAACTCTTTGTAGAGCAGAAAGACGGTGGCCATGATGATCAGAGTGAGGCCGCAGATGAGCAGCACATCGCTGCCCGTGACCGCCAGAATGTTTCCAAAGAGGTAGCCGTAGAGGTCTCTGGCGTAGCCCTGGGAGAGGGTGAGGAGCATTACCCCCAGAGCCATGCCCGTGGCCATGAAGACGCCGATGGCCGTATCCTCGGAGACCCGGGCTTTGGAGCTGACAATGCCGATTCCCAGAGCCGTGAGGATGGCGGAGGCGATTCCAAAGGCCAGGGGGTCGTAGCCCAGGAAGTAGCCCAGGCCGATGCCTCCGAAGGCGGCATGGGCTATGCCGTCGCTGATAAAGACTATTTTATTTAAAATTACATATATCCCAATTATGCCGCAGAGCACTGAGGCGGCGAGGCCCGCTGCCAGGGCATTTCTCATAAAGTCGTACTGGAGAAAATCCAATTCAATCATGCATCCTCAGGACCCGGTGGGGCGTGCCGTGGGCTATCATCTCCACCGGACAGCCATAGGCCTTCTCTATCTCGTCGCTGCTCAATTCCCTGGAGCCGTGGTAGTAGAGCCGCTGATTGAGGCAGGCGATCTTGCTCACATAAGTGGAGATGGCGGTGACATCATGGGAGACCAGCACAATGGCGATGCACAGGTCGCGATTGAGGTGGCAGAGCAGATCGTAAAACTCCTTCTGCTGGGCTGAATCGACTCCTGAGGTGGGCTCGTCCAGGAGGAGGAGCCTTGGGTCCGAGACCAGAGAGCGGGCCACAAAGACCCTCTGCTGCTCGCCGCCTGAGAGGGCGCCGATCTCCCGGTCGGCCCGGTCGGCCATGCCCACCGCCTCCAGGGCGCGCCGGGCAGCGTCGCGATCAGCCCTGTCGTAGCGGTGGAATATGCCCGTCCTGCTGTACCTGCCCATGAGGACCACGTCCTGGGCCTTGACCGGAAAGCTGTGGTCGAAGACCGTCTTTTGGGGCAGGTATCCCATACGGCTGCGGGCGGCTGAGGGGGGCAGCCCGAAGATCTTAACGTCGCCTCTATCCGGCTTGATGAGCCCCAGCATCACCTTGAGCAGCGTCGACTTTCCCCCGCCGTTGGGGCCGATCAGGCCGAGAAAGTCTCCTGCCTCCAGATCCAGGTTAATGTCTTCCAGTACGGCATGCTCACCCTGGCAGACCCAGAGGCCTTTTATGGATATGATGGGACCTTCAGCCCTTCCATCATTTCCGCATGCTGTATTTCTGCATTCCGTATTGCAGCTTTTCATATTGCTTTTATTCATTCGTTCCTTTCCTGCTATTTCCTCTGCGATCCTGTTCAGGCCTGCCCGGCCAGGCTCCGGGCGATCTCTTCGCCGGCGTATCTCATGTTCTGCAAATAGTCTCCTGCCAGGGGATCGAGAACCACAACGGAGGCGTTCATCTCTGAGGCAATGACCTCTGCCGACCTGGGATTAAGCTGTGGCTCTGCAAAGATAGTAGTTATATTATTCTGCCGGGCGAGGGAGATGATTTCCCCCAGGTGCCTGGGTCCCGGCTCCTTTTCCTCCTCCATGATGGCCACCTGGGTCAGGTTATAGTCTGCGGCAAAGTAGGTCCAGGCGGGATGATGGACGATGAAGATCCGACCTCCTTTTCCGGCGAAGGTCTGGTTGAAGCGGCCGTCCAGAGCCTTCAGCTCTTCCAGGTATGCCTCTGTATTCTTGATATAGAAGTCGCGGTTTTCAGGATCGGCCTCGCAAAGTCCGGAGCAGATATTTCTCACCATGGCGGCAGCGTTTCGCAGGGAAAGCCATATGTGAGGATCTATTTCATCCTCTCTCTCTAAGAGAAGATTTACGCCCAGGGAAGAGTCCACCACCAGCACACTTTCGTGAGCCTGAAGAACCCTGTCCAGCCAGTACTCCAGTCCGGCTCCGTTCTTGACCAGAATGTCGGAACCGGCCAGCTCGGCCATCTGGGATGGAGTGGGCTCGAAGGTATGCGGCTCGGCGGCGGGCGGGACGATGACTGTGACGATAACCCTGTCGCCGCCCACCGCCTTCACGAACTGCCCCAGGGGGGCAATGGTGGCGGCAGCTCTGATCTTGCCCCAAGAAGCGTCGCAGGCGCTTTGGGAAGCATTGACTGAACTATTGCCGCTTGCCGAGGCTTCACCCTTTTCGGGCCCGTTCTGCGATATACAGCCGGAGAGGAGGATTGCTGCCAGCACCAGGGCGGGCAGGAGGAATTTGTAAATGAATCGGATCATAGGGTTACACCATTCTGTTCATTATGAGATTGTCTTTCGCTGATTGTCTTTCACTTATTAACTCACCGACTATCCCTCACTATCCTATAAAGCTCAACCTCGATCATCCTGACGCTGCTGCTGTGAAAGTCAAAGCACTTCTTCAAAGGATAGGATATGCAATACAGCTCCTCTACCACTGCCGGCTTGACAAAGCCTCTGATAAATCCGGCGCTTCCCCGGTTATGCAGGGAATATACCACCTTTGCCGTCTGCAGGGCGCGGGAGAGAAAAGCTCGGTCGCCTTCGCTCGACTTCTGGGCTCCGAAGGGCGGATTCATGATCACAGTGTCGATGCCCCTCAGCTCCAGGGCACCCACGTCGGCGCGCAGCAGTTGCAAGGACACGCCTGCCCGCCCGGCGTTTCTCTTTGCCGTCTCCAGGGCCTGGGGATCGATCTCCACCCCCACGGATCTGGCTCCCATCAGGGCGGCGCCGATGGCCAAAATGCCTGTGCCGCAGCCCAGATCGCAGACCGTGCAGCCCTCCAGGTCGCCGCGCAGGGCGGCGAGAAAAAGCATCTCCGCTGCTACCACGGCGGGCGTGCTGTACTGCTCCCTTTGAAAGGACGGCCGGGAGAAGCCTTCCAGCCGCTCCAGCATCATCTCAAGCTGCTTTTTCTTCATGTCGGCAGTAGGGCGGTTGATCCCCCTGCCTATATCAATTATCCTACATCAGGTAGAGCACGGCATCCACTGCCAGGAGCAGGACCACAATGATAGTTATGCCCTTGAGGGCGGCAATGCCGTGGCTGAGGCCGAAGGGGCCGAATTTAGGCTCCGCCTCCTCCTGCAGATCAGAGTGATAGGGATCGGTGGTGTCCGGTGCGCCCGCTACCCCCTGCGCGGACTGGTCAGGCGTCTGCTCTTCCTCAGGCTTCAGCTCTCGCTCCTGCTCTTTCTTGGGGTCCTGATCTTTCTTCAACTCCTGTTCCTTCTCCAGCTCCGGCTCTCCTCCGCTCTCCAGGGGACTGTTGGGCACGTCGCCGTTCTTCTCCTGCGGGATCTCATCCCGTCCCACAGATTCCGTCTCCCGGAGGGAGAGGCCCTCGACCTCCATGCCAGGGGCACTGCGCGTCTCGTCCTCTGGATCTTTTGCCGCCGGGAAGCGGTCTCTAACCGGAGGGGGCAGTATCCGGCCATTGTCGCGGCAGGCCACCTCCACCTTCATGGGGACCAGCCAGCCTTCCTCCGGATCTGCGTTCTCGGAGACAAATGCCTCCGGCTCCTCCACAGTGCCGTCCGCCAGGACGATCTTCTTCAAATTCGGCTTGATTTGCCCTTCCCTCTTTCCCTCCTTCTCCGCCGAAACCGCCTCTTTCCGGCTTTCCCTTGGCGGAGCAGAGAATAGACGCATGTTTTCGTCCCATGCCAAAGGCGTCTTTCTGCCTGCGATCCCATCCAGGAAACGCCCGGCCAGAGCGCCGCCTAAAAGAAGCAGCGCCTCTTTAGCCGGCTTTATGACCTCTTGGCTGTCGGGCGTCGCCTCTTGCCCTACTTCCTGTACAGAGCCCTGCGATCTGCTTTCACTGCCATCCCTGCCGGTATCCCCAAGAGCCTGGGCCGCCCGGCAGAGGGCGGACGACACCAGGGTTGAGATATCTCCTTGCCCGGCCGCTCTGCCCTGGGTGAGACCCCCTGCGGCGCTCTTCAGTTCATGTGCAGCAGACTGCTGCTCCTCCTGACAGGCCGGGCCGCAGGCACAGCACTGTGCGGCGGATCGAATGCCCTTCAGGGACTGGCGGACCCTCCCGGCTGTGCTCCCCGGCTCCCCCGGCCTCTCTTCTCCCAGGCTCTCCAGCAGATGCCCGGCAGCTCGGGAGACGGACTGAACGGCTCTGGTCGAATCGCTCTGGAGGAGGCTGCTCTCCCAGGCCTCCTTCATGCCTATGACGACCTTCTGCAATCCTAAGATGCGCTCCTGTTCCTCTTCAGAGCTATGTGCTGCCGCTCTCTCCAGAGCGGAAAGAGACCTCTCCGCCAGGGAGAGGGCTTTTTCGTCGCTGGTGCTCCGGCTGAGGAGGGCCAGGTAGGAGCGGCCTCTGGCCAGGGATGCTGCCGCCCTGACCTCGGAGCGGCCCTCGGCAGATCCGGGAAGATTTGCGGCCAGCTCTTGATATCGATCGGCTGCCAGGGCGAAGAGGCGTGAGGCCTCCTGCCTGGCCTTCTCAGCCGGGGCGGATGATCCTTCTTCCGCCTTCTCCAGATCCCCGGCCTTCTTCAGCTTCTTTTCTGCCAGGGTGCAGTAGGCTGCTGCCAGGGCGGAGAGGGCATTTTGATGGCCGGGCCTGGTATGGCGGGTCAGCAGCCGGGCCGCCCTTTCCAGAGGCTCACGGGCAGCCTCAGGCTCGTTTTGCTCCAGAAAAGCCCTTCCCAGGTTGGAGAGCACAATTGCCTGGCTGGTGCTCTGCCCCTGCTGCTCGAAGAGGGAGAGGCTCTGGTGGTAGCGGCAGACTGCCTTATCCCATTCCCTGGCCGCGGCGGCCAGTCGGCCCATTCTGTCCAGGATCCAGGCAGTGCTCTTCTGGTCGCCGAGGGCCTCAAAGTCGGCCAGGCTCTTTTCGAAGTAGCGAGCGGCAAGATCCCTCTCGCCCATATCGGCATAGATCCGGCCAATGCTGCCCGTCATCTGGGCGGCACCCTGAAGGTCGGACGTCTCCTCGAAGGTCTTGAGGCTTTTATAGCAGTATTCAATAGCCCGATCCCAGTCGCCGGACCGGCGATAGGCCGATCCCAGGTTGCCCAGCACATGGGCCAGTCCGGCCTTATCTCCTTCACGGGAAAAGCAGTCGGCAGCCTGTTCGTAATAGTAGATGGCTCTCGCCGGATCTCCTTTGGCGGCATAGGCCCGCCCCAGGTTGTTCTGCAGCACCGGCTTCAATACTGGATCGGTGCACAGGGAGAGGGCCCGGTTGTAGGTGTTTGCCGCCAGAAGGGGATATCCGGCCCGCAAAATGATGTCGCCCATCCTTTTGATCTCATAAACATTCTCCAGCTTATCTGATAGTTGCCGGCAGGTCTCCTCGTCGATCCTGCCTTTTTTCATGCTTTCCAACAATGCTGCCACCAGGCTCTGGCAGGAGCCTTCAATGGATTTGATATTGATTTTTTGCAGCCCTTCTCCGCCTTTAGAAAATGACTCATAAATTTCCTGGAGAACTATCAATTGGTCCATGCAGTATAAGATAACTTATATCTTTATATAGTTTTTGAATATGCCGTTCGAATAGGCGATAGAACTTTTAAAAACGAAGTCTTTTATACCTTGGTCGTGAGTGCTTTTGGGAGATCCCCGATGGAGTTTACGGCACAGGAAAAATACGAATTCAAACGCCTTTTAGACGGCTTGAGGAGCAGGACGGGCAGGGGAACGGAGCTGATATCCCTCTACATTCCTCCCGACAAGCAGATCTCAGATGTCATGAGCCAACTGCGGGAGGAGTACGGCCAGGCAGCCAACATCAAGTCTCGCGTTACCAGACTGTCGGTGCAGGGCTCCCTGGAGTCGGCCATGTCCCGGCTCAAGCTGATTCCCAAGCCCCCAGCCAACGGCGTGGTCATATTCATAGGCAGTGTCGATGCCGGAGCCAATCGCACCGAGATGTACAGCGTGGCCCTGGAGCCGCCCGATCCCATCGTAACCTATCGCTATCATTGCGATTCTTCCTTTCTCCTCTCTCCCCTGGAAGAGATGCTGGCCGACAAAAAGACCTTCGGGCTGATAGTCATCGACCGCAGGGAGGCTGCCATCGGCGTCCTGAAGGGGAAGTATGTCGAGCCCCTCAAGCATCTGACTTCAACCGTCCCCGGAAAGCAGAGGAAAGGCGGCCAGTCCAGCCACCGCTTCCAGCAGCTCCGGCTCATAGCCATTCACGACTTCTATACCAGAGTGGGCGAGTCTGCCAATGATGCCTTCCTGCCCATCGACCCCAAAGACCTGGAGGGCATACTGGTGGGCGGCCCATCCCCCACCAAAGAGGAGTTTGTAGAGGGCGGCTTTTTGCATCACGAGCTGCAGAGGAAGGTCCTGGATGCTCTGGACGTCTCCTACACCGACGAGTCGGGGCTCTATGAGCTGGTGGATGCGGCTCAGGACAGGCTGCTGGACCTGGAGGTCACTCAGGACAAGCTGGTCATGCGCCGCTTCATGAAGGAGTTGGTGTCGGACAAGGGCCTGGCGGCATACGGAGAGAGTGAGGTCAGGCACAACCTGGAACTCGGTTCCGTAGAGGTCCTGCTCCTCTCTGAAGACCTGCGCCGGGTCAGGGCCAGGATCGAGTGCACCAACCGAAGCTGCGACTTCTCGGAGAACCAAACCCGCGCCTCATCGTCACCTCTGCCGGGCAACTGCCTGAAATGCGGCAGCGCTCTGACTGTGGCCGCCGAGGAAGACATAGTCTCCGACCTCTCCAAACTGGCCGACCGGAGCGGAGCAGAGGTTAAGATCATATCCACCGAGTTTGAGGAAGGGGCCCAGCTCTTCAAGGCCTTTGGAGGCATCGCCGCCATCCTCAGATACAAGACCAGTCATATCTAGGGGCGATGAGAACGATAGAGGTTTCCATTTGCTCATCGGTCCGGCCCACCGAGAAGGTGGACCGGGTCGTCTCTGCTGTCGAGAACATCTTTCCCGGACTGGTCATGGACATCCGCTCCGACAAAATCGAGGCCTACGGCGGGGCGGACGGACTGAAGACATTGCATGAGATGCTCCGCCGGCAGAGGATTCTCGATTCGGCGAGGTCGGTGATGCGGCGCGGCCTGGTGGGCGAGACCGTCTCTTTTCAGATATCCAAGCAGGCCGCCCTGATGGGAGTGGTCAGCTTTCCCCCGGAGGAGGAGCCCCTGGGATCTCTGCACATCCAGATCACAGGAGGGGAGATCGTCATCGACTGGCTGGCACCTAAAACCCTGGAAGGCGTGCCGGTGCAGGAGATCGACCTTCCCTCGGGCGACGCCAGCAGCCCTGACAGCGGGCAGGGAGAACAGAAGGACGGGCCGGGCGGTGATTAGCATTGTTTAGCTTCTCGTCAAGCAAGCTGGTGGACCGGCCCTTCGACTGGGCTTACGAGCTGAAGGACCTGGGCTACAGCGGCTGGGAGATAGTCCATGAGGGGCGGCAGAAGCTCACAAGGGATAACCTCCCTGAGGCCAAGGAGATCGTGCAGACCACTGACCTGGTCATCACCATTCACCTTCCCTATTCGGACCTCAACCTGGCCTCCTTAAACCAGCCCATATGGGATGAGACCGTGCGGCAGATGAAGGGCTGTTTAGACCTGGCATCCGACTTCTCCCGCCTGGCAGTGCTTCATCCCGGCCACCTCTCTCCTCTGGGAGTGCAGATGCCTGATGCCGCCTGGTCGCAGAGCATCCTGGGCATCCAGCAGGTCTGCGATCATGCCGCCAATCTGGACATGAGAATTGCCGTGGAGAATATGGTGAACATGCCGGCCATTTTAGGACGCCGGCCGGAGGAGATCTCCGGGATCATTGAGACGGTGGACCGGGAGAACGTGGGATTCATATTCGATGTGGGCCATGCCAATACCAATGGGAATGTGGAGAGCTTTTTAAAGCTCAAGGATAGAATGATTCACACCCACGTGCATGACAATCACGGGGACAGAGACGAGCACCTGCCGGTGGGAAACGGTACAGTCCCCTGGAAGAAGTTCGCCCTGGCCCTCAAGGACTACCGGGGCAGGATTGTGACCGAATCCCGCTCATTGGAAGAGGGGCGGCGGTCGGTGGACCGCCTGAAGAGGATTTTGAATCTGCCCTGAATTTGCGTTGCGAAAGCGTTTCGAGCGAGATGAATTGAATTGTCTATCTTAGAGAGCCTTTCCGGCAGGCTGCTGGCCGGCTTTGATGCCAAGGACCGCGCCCGCGAGGAGGCCTACCGTCTCTCCCGGGAGGTCATACGCCACTGCTCTTCCTCCATACGATCGGTGCATAGGGGAGACCGCCCGTCGGCAGAGAGGCGGATGGCCGAAGCAGCGGAAGGGCTGGAAGAGATTCGGCTGGCTTTGGCCGGCCACCCGGATCTGCGTTATGCCGGTTTTGTGGACGGAGCCGAGCAGGAATATGCCGAAGCGCGCTGTGTCTACAGCATCACCGCCAGCCATGTAATCCCCGATCCGGAAGAGGTGGGAGTGGAGCCGGTCAACTACCTGGCCGGCCTGGGAGACGTCACCGGGGAGCTGCGCCGGCACATCCTCGACCTGATTCGAGAAGGCCGGGCGGCGGAGGGCGAGTATTTCCTGGAGGTGATGGAGGAGATCTACCACCTGCTCATGCTCTTCGACTATCCCGACGCCATTGCCCGCGGCCTGCGCCGCAAGAGCGACCTGGCCAGGTCCATGCTGGAGAGGACGAGAGGGGACCTCACCAATGCCCTGGAGCTGGCCAGGATGCAGCAGCAGCTCTGCCGTTTCCAGGAGCCGGATTCGCCTTCAACGGGGCACGAGAAATAGAAATAGATAAAGTAAATCCAACTGAGTTAAAAGATAATTTCTGGAGATAGAGAAATGAAGTTTGATCCCAGCCTGATTAAGGAGGCTGCCAAGCAGGATTTTGATAAAGCCTGGCAGCAGGGAAGGGAGTATCTGGGCAAGCCCGGCTTAAATGAGATGTACCCCAGAAACAGCTATTCCTTCGGAAAGGTCCATCCCATATTCGACACCATCCAGAAGCTTCGGGAGGCCTACGTCCGCCTGGGCTACACAGAGGCCATGAATCCGGTGATGGTCGAGGCGGCAGATGTCTACCGCCAGTTCGGCTCGGAGGCGCTCGCGGTCCTCGATCGCTGCTTCTACCTGGCCGGCCTGCCCAGGCCCGACATCGGCATGTCCGATGAGAGGATCGCCCAGGTGAACGCCCTTTTGGGGCGGCAGATGTCCGCCGAAGAGGCGGAGGCCCTCCGCCAGATCCTGCATGGCTACAAGAAGGGAAAGGTGGAGGGAGACGACCTGGTGGCCGAGATCTCCAAGGCATTGGGGGCGCACGATGCTCTGGTATCGGTGGTCCTGGAGAAGGTCTTTCCGGAGTTCCGGGAACTGAAACCTGAGCCCACCACCCGTACCCTGAGAAGCCACATGACCTCTGGCTGGTTTTTGTCACTCTCCAATCTGCATTACCGCAGCAAGCTGCCCCTGCGGCTCTTTTCGGTGGACAGGTGCTTTAGGCGAGAGCAGGCGGAGGACGCTGCCCGGCTGATGAGCTACTACTCTGCCAGTTGCGTTATCATGGACGAGAACGTGAGCATTGAGGACGGAAAGGCGGTGGCGGACGGCCTGCTCTCTCAGTTCGGCTTTGAGAAGTTTCAGTTCCGGCCGGACGACAAGAGGAGCAAGTACTACACTCCCGGAACGCAGATCGAGGTCTTCGCCTATCACCCCGGACTGGTCGGCTCGGCTACCAAGTACAAGAGCGGCTGGGTGGAGGTGGCCACCTTCGGCATCTATTCGCCCACCGCTCTCTCCCAGTATGACATACCCTATCCGGTCATGAACCTGGGCCTGGGCGTGGAGAGGCTGGCCATGATTCTGCACAACGCCCAGGACCTGCGGGCTCTCTCCTATCCCCAGTTCCAGGCGGACTGGTCTCTTTCCGCGAGGGAGATGGCCCAGATGATCCATGTCGATAAGAGCCCGGCCACCGCAGCCGGACAGGCCATCGCCCAGGCCGTGGTCTCCGTCTGCGTCGAGCACGGCGAGACGGCTTCGCCCTGCGCCTTTGTCGCCTGGGAGGGCGACCTCTTCGGCAGGAGGGTGAGGGTCTCAGTGGTCGAGCCGGAGGAGAACACCAAGCTATGCGGCCCTGCGGCCTTCAATGAGATCGTGGTTCACAAGAACAACATCATGGGCATACCCCGCACCTCCCGCTGGGAGGAGGCCTTTGCGGAGGGAGTGACCTCCGGCATTCGCTACATCGACTCGTTTGCGGCGCAAGCAGCCTTTGAAGTGGAGGCGGCGGCCATGGCCGGCAAGGAGTCGGAGACGCGGGCCAGGATAGTGAGAAGCCCGGCGGACATCAACATACGCATCCATCCGGCTTTAGAGAGGTACATCACCAGCTACAAGCACAAGATGGACCTGCGGGGGCCGGTGTTCACCACGGTGAAGAGCGAGATCATAGGTTAGAGGAGATACGCAAAAAATCTACAGTCCTCTGTGTCTCTGTGCCTCTGTGGTTTGGCCGGTCGCTCTTTGATGATTGCCCTCAAAGCCGACGAAACTAAAACACAGAGACACAGAGGCACAGAGACTATTAAAACTTTCAGAGGATTTATATGAAGGATGTCTCTCTAAATACAGATGCCAAGAGGCTGGCCGGCGAGGCGGCGGCCGAGCTGGTGAAGAGCGGCAT
>DAOPZB010000005.1:0-21610 GCA_035353195.1 Methanothrix sp.
AATTCCAGGATTGCCCTTCAGCAAATGAACTTTTGGTTTTACCTTCCGCCCCGCCAATTTAGTAGGATTATTCTTATCAGACGCCGCGCGTTGCCTGGCTTTCTCGAAAGCAACCATGCCGCAGATGAACTTGAAAGAAATCTTTTTCAAAGCAAAGCACCCATAATAATGCACATGCCGGATAATAGCTACCTCTGCCTGGCCTCACCCATGCACCGCCTCACCGAGCCGGCCATACGCGCCGCCATATCCGCGCTTGCTATTGATCTTCACCCTCGCGAGGGCTGTCGCGGGCTTGATGCTGCCTGCGGAAATGGGGACCACAGCCTCTGGCTCGCCCAGACCCTCCCGCCCAGCGGGCGGGTCACGGGCATCGACATCTGCAGGGAGGGGCTGCTTCAGGCCAGTGCGTCCTCGGAAAGAGCAGGTTTGGCGGATAATCTGGCATGTATCCGGGGAGACCTGCTGCGATTGCCTTTTCTAGACCGCGCCTTCGATTGGGCCTGGTGCGCAGACGCTCTCTGGCCCGGGCCGCAGTCCCAGGGATTTCTGGGAATGGACTTATTGCCCGTCCTGCGGGAACTGGTGCGGGTGGTAAGGCCGGGCGGGCTCGTTGCTGTATTATTCTGGTCGTCTCAGCGTCTCCTCCCCGGCCATCCTTTCCTCGAAGCCCGGCTCAATGCCACCCGGGCGGCGTGCTATCCCTTTGAAGAGGACTGGAGCTACAGGGATCACATCCTCTCCGCTCCCATTTGGCTGCAGGATGCAGGGCTTGGGGAGATCCTGGGGCGTACATTTGCAGCCGATCTGCTCTCTCCCGTCTCCAGCCAGGTCCGGGATGATCTTGCCGCCTGCTTTCAAATGCTCTGGGGCAGGGCAGTGCCGGAGCTTTCAGATGCCGATAGAATGCAGTTTGAGCGGCTCTGCGGCAAAGAGTCCCCTGATTTCATTGCCGATCGGCCCGGATATTACGCCTTCATCACCTACACCCTTTTCTCCGGCCTGGTCCCTTCCCGCCCGAAATGATCTTCCTCATACCCTAATTTTTTCGAGCAGCAAATTAAAATATATTCGACACCGTTGATTCCTTGTGGAAGGCAATATCCTGGCAGCTTTGGCTTTGACTCTGTTCGCCGGCCTGGCCACCGGCATCGGCAGCCTGGCAGCCTACTTCATACCCCGGCCCGATATGCGCTACATGTCCCTGAGCCTGGGATTTGCCGCCGGGGTGATGATCTACGTGGGCTTCGTCGACCTCTTCTGTAGCTCAAAGAGCGTGCTTGGATTCGGCTACGCCAATCTCTTCTTCCTCCTGGGGCTGGCCCTCATCTACGCCCTCGACCACCTCATCCCCCATATTCACATGGACGGCCAGGTGGACTCTCAATGCAACAGACTCTACAGAAGCGGCATAATGACCACCATCGGCATGGCCATTCACAACCTGCCGGAGGGGATGACTGTGGCCCTGGTCTCCCTGGCTGACCTGCGGCTGGGGGTGCCCGTGGCCGTGGCCATTGCCATTCACAACATACCGGAGGGAATGGCCTGCAGCATTCCCCTCTACTGCGCCACATCCGACCGGAAGAGGTCCTGCCTGCTCTCCTTTGCTGCGGGGATGACCGAGCCCCTGGGGGCCGTACTGGCCGTGCTGCTGCTCTATCCCTTCCTAAATGACTGGCTGCTGGCCGCGGCCTCCGCCCTGGTGGCTGGGATAATGGTCTTCATAAGCTTTGATGAGCTGCTGCCCATTGCTAGCAGGTACGGAAGCGAGCATATCGCCAACATGGGGCTTATAGCCGGATTTTCGATAATGATGGCCGGGCTGTACCTGATGGAAAATTATTAGGTCATAAGATCTAAATAATTTGAATTCAAAAGAAGTCTATCGCTAATGATGGTGATTGATCGATGAAAGCAATGCTTTTTGGTAGCATCTGCCTGCTGCTGGCTGCCCTTTCAGGGTGCGCCTGCGCTGCTGGCGAGGAAGTGCAAAATCAGGATCTGCTCCTGGTAGAGGAGAACTATACGAGCGCAATTAACCAGAGCGCCCTGAACCGGTCCCTGGCGGCAGAGCCGGCCGGAGAGCTGACCGCCGCCGAGATGGAGGACCTGCTCTATATGGCCGAAGAGGAGAAGCTGGCAGGCGACGTCTATTCCGCTCTCAATGATAAATGGAACCTGCGGGTCTTCGACAACATCATCCGGGCGGAGAGGACCCATGAGGCTGCCGTCAAGACGCTTCTCGACAGGTACTCTCTGCCTGATCCAGGCCTGGGCGAGGGAGAGTTCTCCAATGAAACCCTTCAGGGCCTCTACGATGATCTGGTGGCCCAGGGAAGCGCCTCCCCAGAGCAGGCTCTGATGGTAGGGGCGGCCATTGAGGAAATTGACATCCTGGATTTGGACGATAGCATGACCGGGACTGGCCGGGAGGACATACTGCTGGTCTACGCCAACCTCAAACGCGGCTCGGAGAATCATCTGAGGGCATTCGTCAATAACCTGGAAAGGCAGGGTGCGGAGTACTCCCCTCAATATCTATCCCCTGAGGAATATGATGCCATAACAGCAAATTAGCGCAATCCGGTGAAGCATGACGGCCGATCACCCAACGGACGAGAGCATGAAACGGCAAACGCCCTCCGTGTTGAGGGTTGCCCTCTATTCCCTGCTCTTCAACCTCTCTCTGCTGGCCGCCAAGCTCTTCCTCTCCGCCCTCACGGGGAGCCTGGCCTTACGTGCCGATGCCGTCCACACCCTGGTGGATGTCCTGGCCTCGGCAGCCCTCCTACTGGGCCTGAAGATCTCGGAAAGGAAGAGCGAAGGCTTTCCCCTGGGGCTTTACAAGGTAGAGAATGTAGCCTCCATTGCCATATCATTTCTGCTATTCCTCACCGCCTATGAGATATTTCTTGAGGCGGCTCTGGGCGCAGAGCAGGCTGTCTCCTATCAGGGGTATGCTCTGCTGGCCGTGGCGGCCATCATCCCCCTCCCTTACCTATTCGGCAGCTTTCAAATCCGGGTGGGACGCCAGACGGGATCGCCGAGCCTCGTTGCCGACGGCATTCAACACAGGGCCGATGTCCTCACCTCATCCCTGGTCTTCCTGGCCCTGGCCGCCCAGAACACCGGCCTACCTCTGGATCGTATCGCGGCAGCCGTCATATCCCTGGTGATCATCAAAGAGGGCTGGAATATCCTGGTGGACGGCATGCGCGTCCTCCTGGACGCCTCAGTGGATGCGAGAACCCTGGAGAAGATCCGCTCCCTGATCATGCTGGCACCTGAGGTTGCCGGAATCGAGGAGCTGGTGGCCAGAAATTCCGGGCGCTACCTCTTTGTCCAGGCCAATCTGCTATTTCGGGTATCAGACCTCAAGAGGGCCCATCTGGCCGGCAGGCGCATCGAAGCGGAGATCAAAAAGGAGCTGCCTCAGGTTGACCGGGTCACCATTCATTATCAGCCCATCCAGAGGAGCATTCTCAGGTATGCCATTGCCCTGAGTGATTCCGGAGGGGGATTGAGCGATCACTTCGGAGAATCGCCCTATTTTGCCCTGGTGGATATAGACCTGCAGATGAAGGGTGTAGGCAGACGGGAGGTCGTGGCCAATCCCTACAGGGACCTGGCCAAGGGAAAGGGTCTGAAGGTCGCCCGGTTTTTGCTGGCATACAAGCCGGATATCATCATATGCAAAGAGAGCCTGGCCGGAAAAGGGCCGGGTTACGCCTTTGCCGAGGCCGGTGTGCAGACGGCACAGACCGAAGCAATGAGCCTGGAGGAGCTGATCAAGAGCCTTGCCGAGACAGCCATGCAAAAGGCAGGGATTCAGGGGGCCGGATAGTGGTGGGACCACGGCAAGAGGCGAATATGCGAATTTGAGAAAGGCTTAAATACTACGTCGCATATATGCGTAATTGTTCTTAGTAGTGCGATTATCATATGCAATCATCATATCATGTGAGGCCTAAAATGAAGGTATGCGTTACTGCAGCAGCGTCAGGCATTGACGCTCCCATGGACCCCAGATTTGGGCGATGTCCCTTTTTCGTGGTGGTCGACCTGGACAGCATGAGCGAGAAATCGATTCCCAACGCCAATGTAGATGCAGCAAGCGGCGCAGGGATTCAGGCCGCCTCCGAGGTGGCAAGGCAGGGCGCCTCTGCTCTGATAACCGGAAACATAGGCCCCAATGCCATGCAAACCCTATCTGCGGCGAAGATCGATGTCTATCAGCATCAGGGCGGTGTAGCCGTGAGAGCAGCGGTGGAGTCGTTCCAGAAGGGAGAACTCTCCAAGATCGAAGCGCCATCCGTTCCGGCTCACGCCGGCATGGGCCAGGGAAGGGGTTCCGGCCAGGGCATGGGCCAGGGCATGGGCCGGGGAAGAGGCGGCCAGGGCGGCGGCAGAGGACGGGGCCAGGGTCAGGGGACAGGCAGAGGGGGCAGGCAGCAGTGAAGATCTGCATTCCCACCATGGGACCGGCCGGCATGGAGGAGTACATCTGCCAGCACTTCGGTCGGGCTCCGACATTCACCATTGTGGACCTGGAGAATGGAGATGTGGCCGTGCTGCCCAATGTGAGCGAGCATATGGGCGGTGTCGGCCTGCCCACAGAGACCATCTTCGCAGCCGGCGTGCAGGTCATGATCGTGGGCGGGCTGGGGCCCAAAGCCGTCCAGGCCTTCAGCCAGGCAGGTGTCGATGTATTCGTCGGTGCCGCTGGAACGGTAAAGGATGCCATCGAAGACTGGAAGGCGGAGATGCTCAGCCGCGCCGATATAAACAATGCCTGCAAGGATCACAAGCATTAGACTTCTGTATCTATGATCCAGTTCGAGGCAATAAATTGAAGATCTCCATAGCCAGCGGCAAAGGGGGCACGGGAAAGACTCTGGTGGCCACATCACTGGCTGTGTCCAGGGCTTTACAGACCGGCAGGATGATCACAATCGCAGACTGCGATGTCGAGGAGCCCAACTCCTATCTATTCTTTCCGGACCGCGACCTTTTGGAGAGGGCGGCCTGCAATGTTGCCGTGCCGGTGATTGACCAGGAGAAGTGCAGCCATTGCGGCAAATGCGCCGATTTCTGCGCCTATCACGCTCTGGCCGTCCTTCCCCAAACAGTCCTTCTCTTTCCAGAGCTATGCCACGGCTGCGGAGGCTGTAGCATCATCTGCCCGGAGAAGGCGGTGAGCGAAGGCGTGAGATCGGTGGGCGAGGTCTTTCGAGCCCTATCCGGCAGGGTGCAGATCGTCTGGGGAGAGCTTGCCGTGGGAGAGGCACGCACCACACCGCTCATCAAGGCGGTGAAGGACCTTGCCGGCAAGGATCTGTCCGGCGCTGATTGCCGCGGGGATGGCGATGTCATCGTGGATTGTCCTCCCGGCACCTCCTGCTCTCTGGTCGAGTCCGTGCGTGATACCGATTTCTGCCTGCTGGTCACCGAGCCCACTCTTTTCGGCCTCTATGATCTGGATATCGCCATCAAGGTGCTGGAGAAGATGAAGGTGCCCCGGGCGGTGCTGGTCAACAAGAGCGGCATGGGTGACAGAAAGGTCTACGACTATCTGGAAAAAAGAGGCATACCCTTGCTCATGGAGATACCCCTGGACCGCAGGATTGCAGAGCTGTACTCCCGGGGGGAGATCTTTGTCAGCAAGATGCCGCAGTGGCAGGCAAGATTTGCCGGCCTGATGGACAGGATCGAGGAGATGGCGACGTGAAGCAGATTACCGTGGTGAGCGGCAAGGGGGGTACCGGCAAGACCTCGATCGTCGCCTCTCTGGCGGCATTGGCCGGCGGTAAGGCTGTATTTGCCGACTGCGATGTGGACGCTCCCGATCTGCATCTCATACTCCGTCCGGAGATCCGGGAAGAGCGCCCCTTCTACGGGATAAAGAGGGCTTTTATCGATGCCGAGAGGTGCACTCAATGCGGCTCATGCGTGGAAGCCTGCCGGTTTTCGGCCATCAGCGACTTTCAGGTCGATTGCGCTCGCTGCGAGGGCTGCGGCGTTTGCAGGCTGGTCTGTCCTGCGGATTGCGTCTCTATGGTGGAGAGTCGGGCTGGGAGCGCCTATCTGTCGGAGACGAGGTTCGGCCCCATGGTCCATGCCGAGCTTTTTCCGGGAGAGGAGGCATCGGGAAAGCTGGTGGCAAAGGTTCGGGAGATGGCCCGCGATCTGGCCACGTCCAGAAATCTCGATCTGGTCATAATCGACGGCTCTCCCGGCATCGGCTGCCCGGTGATCGCATCTCTCACCGGGGCCGACCTGGCCCTGGTGGTGACTGAGCCCACCATAACCGCAGAGCACGACCTGGAGAGGATCCTTCTCGCAGCGGCTCATTTCGGCATCAAGGCCGCCGTCTGCATAAACAAGTATGACCTCAATGCAGAGGCCGCAGGGCAGATTGAGGATCTGTGTGCGGATCGCGGGATTGCGGTTGCGGGGAGGCTGCCCTATCATTCTTCGGTTGCCCTGGCCATGACGGAAGGCCGGACGGTGGTGGAGATGGGCGGCCCGGTGGCCGTTGCCATATCAGAGATGTGGGAGTCCCTGGTGAGATCTCTTTGAGCGGAGAAATGTAAATGTCAGGAAATGCAAGCTTAATCATGACTGCGCTCAGCATGGTGCTTTTGATATGCATGGCATATCCGTGCACGGCTCAGTATGATCCTCTGGCAACCGATATATTCACATTGCCGGGTGACACGAGAAGATACAGCAGCATTGAAGGCGAAAAGGTCATTATCGATCCAAATGCCGACCCGCTGGGCATAGACGACATTATGCATCCGATCGACACCCAGCATACGGCTGAGTATCTGAACAGAGTTTCGGCTGGAGCGCTCTCAAGCTCAATTGTCTCCGTTGATCTGCAGGGCAATTGGACATTGGATCTGTCCGGGGGCACAGTCGGCAGGGCTCATCTGCTGCTCGTGCAGAATCGAGAAGCAGTATTTGGGCGCGGCACAATGGCGTCCGGAACGCTTGCCGCCGTCAGTTCATATCAGGCAATTTCTGCCAGCGGCTACGCAGTGAAGGATGTACTGCATCTGGATCTGCTGGATACTCAAAATCTGATCCTCTATCGCTGCACATTGACGCTGGGACGGGATTTTTTGCTGGGCAGCTTCAGTGCTTATGATGCATTGGGCCGGACCTGGTCCGGCACGGCTCAGGCGAACAGGGCAGCTTAGAAAAAAAGGGCGGATCCTCGATCTTCGCCCTTTAATTTGAGCGCAATCGAGAAAGCCCGCCCGTCTTCCCCCTGCCTCAGCTTATTTTTTTCTATGCAGCCTTCACAGTATCCTCAAACTCGCCCGTTTCAAGATACCTGGGGCTGTATTCAATTCCCTGATCCTTGAGGTCGCTGACATAGGAGCGCAGGTGCTTTCGAGAGCCTGCTAACAGTCCCTGGTAGACTGTTTTGACATCCTCCGTCTCTGCTGCCGCCAGTTCTTTCTCCAGGTCTATGATACTGATCTCTTCGAAGGCGGCGGCTGCCTTGAGGGCGTCCGCGTCGGACTTCAGCCCTTCTGCCAGCAGCTCATCATGGACCCTCTGCATAGTCCGGTTCTCAAATACCCCCACATTCTTTTCCGGAACGGCAAGATCGTATCTGTCTATGACTGCTTTTGCCTGGTCCATGTGGCTGCTCTCCGACCTCGCCAGGTCGGAGAAGATGGTCAGGTTATTTTTTTCATAGAGGGATGTGTAAAGGTCGCGGGCTGCCTTCTCCTCCTCCCAGATGAAGAGCAGTCCGTCCTTCTCAGCAGAGCTGAGGGCTGCCACTGCTCCAGCAGGTGCTGCCGCCGAGGCTGCCGCTCCGGAGGAGAGGGTGAGGATGCCTTCCCCGTAGGCCACATTATGCTTCTGGCTGATGTCGGGATTATTGGAGAGCGCCCAGATCATGGATACGGCCTGGCCGGGGGCGAATGCCTTGTCGAACCTGTCTCCCGTGTCCAGCTTTCGCTTCAGCTCTACGATTGTCCTGCCTGCTGCCCGGCTTCCTCCGGACTCGAGTATGTCGCTGCTGCCTCCCAGCATTGTATCCTCGATATGCGGACCGTAGTTTCCGGTGCAGTATTCATCCAGCACTACCGCCTTGCCTGCTTGCGCTGATGCCAGGATGATGTCGGAGTTCTTCATCCACTCCAGTGGATCAAATCCCACCGCCAGCCAGCCGTCCGTGCTGCCGTTCAGTCCCAGGTAGAGATACTCGTCGTCGTTCTTCCAGGAGACCTCCATATCGCCACCCATGTACCCCTGCCGGGAGGGGGCGACGAGGAGCATGCTGCGGGAGTATTCATTGCCGCCGATTATCCCATCGGCCTTCCACTCTTCTGTGGCGGACTTCTCCTGCACAACCGGGCCCTCCTCTCTCTCTATGCATCCGGAGGAGATAATAAATATTGTAAGCATTAATGCAATTAAAGCAGGCTTCATCAACACACCCCTGATGGAAATTGAATGTCTTTGATTCTATTTAGCTCTGCCTTTCCGGACGCCTCAGGTAGAAAATGTAGCCCTGGTATTCGGTCTTTATCAGCTCTCCCTGATCCACCAGCCTTTGCAGAACATCTTGGCCTGACTGTGCCTGCGACAAAAATTTCAGGGCCGCCTCTTCTCTCATGGGGTGAACGGCGGCAATTGCCAGAAGCCCCTTCTCCGGGTCGCCGGTGGAGTCGAAGCAATCCCCCTCGTAGCCGGCGAGCAGTTCCACCCGTCTCAACCTGGAGCTGAAGATCTGGCAGGCCTGGTTCATGCTGGCGGCGGATGGCATCTGCGCCCATCTCTCCAGGGGTGGGCGGATGGGCACTGAGATATAGGCCACGTCCGGGTCAATCTCTTCCAGGAATCGCGCAGTGGCAGAAAGGGAGCTTTCGTCGTCGTTTATGCCGGAGAGTAGCATGCTCTCTGAGGCAAGCTTTCCCTCAAACTCCTTTGAAAAGTCCCTGATGCCCTGCAAAATCGTTCCATGCCGCAGTGCCCGGTGGGGGCGGTCCATGCGCCGCCATACTTTCTCATCCAAGCTGTCCACCTTGACTGAAACCCAGTCCGCCCCGGCGAGGTCCCGACGCACGCCCTCGTCCCAGAGCAGGGATGCGTTGCTTATTACCGCAATCCTCGTGCCCAGGGATTTGAGCATATCTATCTCCTGGCCAAGGTTGGCGTCCAGGGTAGGCTCTCCATCGGGCACGAATGTGAGATAATCGACGGCAAGGCCCTGGGTTTGCAGGCTTTCCACCTTCTCCCTGACCTCCTCGAAGATCTCCTGGGGCGAGTAGTAAGGACGGCGCTCCACAGCCATCTGCAAAGTCCTGCCCACCTGGCAATAGGCGCAGGCGTAGGTGCAGATCTTGGCAGGGATATTATTTATGCCCAGGCTTCTTCCCAGTCGTCGGGAGGGCACAGGTCCGAATGCTATGGTCATTGTCTGTCACATTCCTTGCTCTCTTAATCCTCTCTCTAAAAATCTATCTCTCGCATGCTCAGCTCTAAAACTGAGTCTGGTCTCCCACAGCCATCGGCTTGCACCTGTCGCCAAATGCTTCCCGCAGGCGGGAGACTGCTTTCTCACCCGTGCAGTGCCCTGGACAGACTGCGGCAGGATGAAACTTTTTTAAGGCCTGCACTGTGGCCTCTATGCGGCAGTCGTCCGCCCCCATGAGGTGAAAGCCGCCGATCACGGCATGAAGCTTTTCAGCTCCGGTTATCTCCAGGGCGTGCTTGATGGTGTTGATGATGCCGGAGTGGGCGCAGCCGGTGATGACAACAAGCCCTTTTCCCGGAATATCGGCGGCCAGGGCCTGGTCGTCGGGAATGCTGTCCGGGCAGTAGCGGTCTTCTCTGATGGTCCAGAAGCCCTCTACAGCTTCGAAGGCCTCCCGGCGGGGTATCTCTCCCGTAGTGGTAAGGCCGGGTGCGATGGGCACAGGCCCGCGGCACTGCATCCAGATCCCCCCCTCCGCCTCCACCTGGGTCTCTGTGAATGGCAGGCCTATGAACTTGAGGCCCGGCCGGGCTTTGAGCTTGGCCGCAAAGACATCGGGGTGGCAGAGCACTCCCAGTCTCTCCCTGCCGCGGCTCTTCCTCTGCGCCAGTACGCCCATCAGCCCTCCCGTGTGGTCGTAATGGCCGTGGCTGAGGCAGATGAGGTCGATGGCGTCAAGGTCGATGTTCAGTGCGGCGGCGTTGTGCAGCATCACCTCGGAGCTGGCCCCCGTGTCCCAGAGAAGCTTCATGCCCTCGCCTCCGCCTAGGTCGAGGCTCATGAGGATGGACAGGCCGTGCTGGGCCAGAAGATGGGAATTGCTTTTCGAAGCGGAGTTTTCCACCGCGACGGTCAGATGAAGGTTTTGAAGCATGGGATACTGTAGGAATGCTCCGGGCTTAAATGTAGTGTTGAGAATTTTTTTAACTCATGAGGGCAATCTAAAAAAAGGATCAGAACCCACATCATTCTTAAGGATTGAGTCAACATATGACTGTGTCCGAACTCTATGAAGAGTTGGAAAGGATTCTGACCAGGCTGAAGGCCGATCCCAGCGTGCGCCAGGTACTGCTCTTCGGCTCCCTGGCCAGGGGTGACGCCCGCGATCACAGCGACATCGACCTGATTGTGGTCAAGGAGACAAACCTGAGATTTCTCGACCGGCTGGACGAGTTCTACGATGATGCTCGAGAAGCGATGGATATCCTGGTCTACACGCCCCAGGAGTTTGAGGAGATGAAAGAGAGGCCTTTTGTCAGGAGGGCGCTGAAGGAAGGCAGGATGCTTTATGAGGCTTGAGCCGAAGGAGGAAGGGATGCGCTGGCTTTTGCAGGCCGCGCAGGATCTGGATGATGCGAGGTACAGCTTTCAGGGAATGAGGTTCAACCTGGCATGCTTTCTCTCCCAGCAGGCAGCAGAGAAGGCCGTCAAGGCTTTTATCTACGCTCAGGGGGAAGAAGTTGTCTTTGGGCACTCCGTGGCTCAGCTCCTAAAACATGCCATGAAGTATGATGCGGAGGTTGAGGGCCTTTTAGGTGCAGGTGGACTGGATAAGTACTATATTCCAACCCGCTATCCTAACGGACTTCCAGGTGGTCTGCCCTTCGAGGCCTTTGACCAAGAAGACGCCGGAAAGGCAATTAAAATGGCTTCACAGGTATTGGAATATGTGATGGTTCTCTTAAAATCGCAATGAATAGAAGACCTGATGCATCTACCTAACGGGAAGAAATTATACAACTCCCTTGCACAGCTCTCCGCTCTCCAGGTCCTCTTGGAAGAAGTCCTTTGCCGTCCTCCTCCCCAAGGCAAGGTCCAGCTTCCGTTTGGCATAGAAGGGCGCGAGCCTCTTCATCTCCCTGGCAAACCATTTGGGATAGAGCTTTTTGACCTTGTTGTATTTCAGCCACTTCAAATCATAGTAGCGGGCGTTCATCTGCCAGGTGATGTACTGCACCTCCTCCTCAGAGAGGTGGCGGGTCTTGAGGTTGGCATGCAGCCCGTCGTACCTGGTAAAGTCGCTGCTTGTGACCAGCCCCATCTCCTCCAGCTCCGCCCGCATCTGGGTCTTGGGATAGGGCGTGGATATGTAGAATATGGGAAAGTCCACCTTGAGCCGGCGGGCCAGTTTGAAATTCTCCCAGAGGTCATCCTCATCGTCATCCGGGTTTCCTCCGATCAGCCCCGTGGAGACGATGATGTTGTTGTCGTGCAGATACTGCACTGCTTTTTCGGCATCATTGGACATCTTGCCCTTGCCCAGGAACTCCAGGTTCCTCTTGTTGATGCTCTCCACTCCCAGGAAGACGCCGTCGAACCCCGCCTCGCCCATTCGGTCCACCAGCGTCCGGCTGGAGGCGATGCCTGATGCCGATGCCTGGGTCTTGTAGCGCAGGTGGGTGAGATCCGCATCGATGATGGCCTGGCAGAGCCTCTCCAGGCGACGGGGATTGAGGGTGATGTTATCGTCCGGGAAGAATATGGAGCCCGCGCCATGTGCCTCCGCATCCCGGATGTCCTCGATCACCCTCTCGATGGAGAAAGGCCGGAAGTGCCGGCCGTACATGAGGTTGATGGAACAGAACTTGCAGCCCTGGGTGCAGCCCCGGCTGGTCTCCACGCAGTCTATGGGCACATCGAAGCTGTAGAAGCCCTTTTTGATCAGCCGAGCGTCCCGATAGGGCATGCGGATCTCCACCACATCCAGCAGCGGTCGGGGTGGACTGTGTACCATTTTGTTATTCTCGCCATCGTGGTAGCTCAGCCCCAAAATGCCTCTGGGGCTCCTGCCTTCCGAAAGGGCTGCCACAAGCTCCCGGAAGGTCTCTTCGCCCTCGCCCCGCACAATGAAGTCGATCAGTGAGGCGTCCGGGCTGGCCCCTATCTCCTCTGCCGCCAGCGTGGGATGGTAGCCTCCAAAGACCGTCTTCGCCCCGGCCTCTTTGGCCATCTTCGCCAGGATGAGCGCCTCTTCATACTGAAAGCTCATGGCGGTGAGCCCTACCAGGTCGTAGCCGTTTACCGCCTTCCGGACGTACTCCCTGTGGTCTTTGAGGCCGTGAATGTCGGCCACATGAACTGTGCAGAGATCCTGCACATGTGCCGCCAGAGAGGCCAGCCCCAAATTTGGCACGCGGGCTATGCGATCGAAGTCAAGCTGCACTATGGGAGATGATAGCAGTAGTATCTTCATAATATTGCCTGGACGCTCGTGCTCTGCTTTCCTTAGCACTCCTCTACCTGGAGCAGCCTTAGCCCCGCATTCCAGTCGAACTTATTGGCCCGGCTGATATAGGCAGCCACCTCTTTTACTCCCGCCCAGCCGCCGTAGCGATAAGCATCGCCCCAGACCCGGCTTGAGGTGCGAAAGGGGGTATACCAGGGGTGAACCTGCTTGAAGGACCAGTTCAGGATCTTGGGAAACTCATCAGGCTTGATTTGGGGATGATTCCAGACCATGTGCTTTCCGTCGTAATTGTGATAATCCTTATCCCAGATGCCGAATTTCTCCTCGATCTCCTTCCACATGGGCGTCTGGGGCAGGGGAGTGACAACGCAGATCTGGGTTATGTCCAGCTTGAGAGCAGCCAGCTTCTTGATGTCCTGGCGCAGGCCCTCTATGGTATCCTCCTCAAAGCCGATCATGTAGTAGCCCACTGTGCCCAGGCCTCTGCTTTGCAGCATGCGCAGGGTCTCCAGGATGTCCTCGGTGCCTTCCTTCTTCTTCATGGCATCCAGGCGCTCTTGATGCAGGTTCTCAATGCCGATGGCCGCCCCACCAAATCCGGCCACCCTCCTGCCGTTCTTCTTTCTCATGTCCGCCCAGTCGTCGATCTTACGCCGCAGATAATCGGCCCTGGCCATGCAGCCCCAGACCATCTCATACTTGTCCAAGAGGTCGACCACCTGGTCGGCATGGCGGCGATTGCATCCGAAGTTTTCGTCTTCGATCAGCACCACATTGATGTCGTGCTCCTTGTAGTAGGCCAGCACCCGCTCGATGCTTTTCAGAGATATGATATTGGGCTTATTGCAGAAGACGGGCGTCTGGCAGAAGTTGCAGCCCACCGGACAGCCGCGGGTGGTGAACATGACTCCGTAGATGTTCAGCTTGATATTGAAGGGCGTATTGAGGTACTCGATGAGCGGTGGGTGAATTATGTCCTTGATTTCCCTGCCGAAGTAGGGAGCCAGCTCTCTCTCCGAGTAGCCCACGAATATGCGGTCGAACCTGTCCTGAACGGCAGTGGTGAGTGCCCCGTAATTTCCCGCCCAGACCTCTCCAGCCCCCGCCGCCCGGGCCGCATCGACCATCTCCATTGCCTCGTGGGTCTCGCTCAGGTAAAAGGACAGGCCCACCACGTCCCAGCCCTCTTGCAGCTTCTTTTGGTACTGCTCCCAGGTGGGAAACTCCAGAATCTCCAGCTCAGGGATATTCTGTTTTAAAAATCGAAGGCCGAAGGACTGAATGCGTGGCCAGTAAAACCGAAACCATGACCTGGTATTGGCCCCGATGTAGTCATAGGGCTGATTGCCCTTTCTGTAAACTGTCGTCAGGAGAACCCTGGGTGTCCTGGAAGTCATAAGCCAACTGTCCTCAGCTCATCAGAGATTAAGCTTGCGATTATCATCTTACTCTTTGCAGCGGGCCAGCAGGTTGTCGTAAGCCCTGGCCGCCAGATCGCTGACGTCAATTCCCATCTCCCGCGCGACCAGCAGCACCACAGCATCCAGCTCCACCAGCCTCTGCAGCGAGTCCTGCTTCTCATTGGCCAGCGCGATTACCTCCTTTCGGCTCATGCCGGTCTGAGAGGTGATCAGCCTGATCCCCTGATCCAGTATGCCCTCTTCGCTGGTGGGCTTGAATCCCAGGGGAACCTCAACTGCTTGCTCATCGAATAGGGAGGTGACCATCTCTCCCTCCATCTTGACCATACCTTCCGCCTCCGCCTCCCTGAGCAGGGCGCGCACCTTCTCCGGCGGTCCCCACTTCAGGTCGAGCGATAGGGCAAAGATGAAGTCGCTGATCTTCAGGCTCTTCTTGCCCCGCTTCTTGAAGGGCGTGGCCACCAGAATGGATTTCTCCCGGTCCAAGGAAACACCATCTTCCCGTTCTGGTGCATAATGGATATAAACTAGCCTGTTGGGACGGGATGATGCCGGGAATATGGCAGTGATAATGGGAAGGTTATTTATTCCTTTAAGAGAGAATTTATAAATGCGAAAGGTAGTGGGATATTTACTTTAGCAAAATCCGGCATATGCCATCGAGTGGTGTTAGATGAGGCCTAAATACCTGATAGTCATCCTGTTCCTGCTGACTGCTGCCGGTGCCGCCCAGCTTGCACCGGACAAGGAAAGGTTCGATGTTGTGGTCCATCCCGGCGACCTGGAGGAGAGGACCCTTGTACTGACCAACACCGGAGACGCTTCCATTTACAGCATCTCCAAGACGGAGATCAGCGGCAGCGCGGCAGACTTCATCTTCCTATCCATGCCGGAAGAAAAGCCGCTCATGCCCGAGGACAAGGCGGAGATAAAGATCTACTTTGCCCTGCCCCCTGAGGCTAAACCGGGCTCGTATTCCGGTTTTATCTACCTGCTGGACAGCTCTCCGCCGGCGCTGCCCATCAGGATAGACTTCGACATCCTGGTCATTGCCCAGGAGAGCTACGGCATAAGCATGACCATAGATGATGCCAAATCAGCAACCCTCTCCGCCAATGCCCAGGATATTGCCCAATTCGAACTGGCTGTTAAAAACCAGGGATCGTTTCGGGATGTGGCCTCGGTCGATGCCGGGCCTCTGCCTGAAGGCTGGAGCCTGCTGCTGCTGGACGGCGACAAGGAGCTGAGCTTTCCCTATGACCTGCCCCTTGATCCTGGGACAGTCCATAAAATGAAGCTTCAAATAACAACTGATAAGCCCGGCAAGAAGAACAACGTCACCATAGTTGCCACATCCCTCGGCAACCAATCTCGAAATTCATCGGTCCGGGCCGAGGTTGACTTTGCCCTGGAGGTCAGAGGCTACAATGTTAAGGTCGAAGTCCCGGAGAGAATGGTCGCCAACAGGACCTACGAGGGCTCTTTCAAAGTGATGCTGGATGTCAAAGAGAAGGTGATGGTGGCCATATCCGCCCCTGCGGAGCTGATGGTAATGCCCATCGCCCAGGTGGTCGATGTCAGCCCGGACTTACCCGGAATAGCCAACTTCACCATGCTCGCCACCAGGAGCGGGGAGTATCCGCTTCTCTTCCAGCTCATGGACAGCAACGGCATTCCCATGCCTGAGGAGATGGCATCGGTGAAGGTGACGGTTCCCCAGGGACTGGCCGTGCTGACGGGAGACGACCTGCTTTACAGTACAGTCGGCTCGGCGGGCATCCTGGGCAATGGAACAGTGGCCGCAGGTGTCATCACAGTTCCTCCTGGAGATCTCAGCCAAAAGGACCTGGAGGTCCTTTCGGACTTCTCGACAATCGTCATACTCGGCAATGAGTCGATAGTCTCCGCCAGTGCTGAAAAAGATCTTCAGGGGGCAGCCGTCAAACGCATACAGTCCGGCAGCCTTTACGAGGACTGCTGGCTGTATGTCGCAGAGCTGTGGCAGAATGGGACGGCTGAAGTGGTGCTCTCCGGATCAAGCCCTGCCGATATATTCAGAGCCTACAGGGCGGCTGCCCTTGGCCGAACGCCCATTGTGATCTGCGAGGGAAATGTCACCGCCAATGCCGGCTCGATCATCGGGGAGATGACAGAGCGCAATATATCTCTCTCCCGGGCTGTCGCGGTGAGTGATATCGATGAGGACTACGTCCAATCTCTTGAGGATGCAGGTGTGACCATAGTGACCATGGAGGAGATGGCCCAGGAGATGACGGAAGAGAATGGTGCGGCACAGAGAACTGAGGAGACGGCAGCGCAGGAGAGCCGGGCAATAGGCGCGAGCGGGGTGGAGCAATGACGGCAAGAAGCTACAGAACGGCCGAATGGGAAGAGATCGGCCTGCGGAGCGGCAGTATGACGGGACGGGATAGAAGCATGCGACCGGGCTACATGCTGCTGGGCTATATGCTGCTATTTGTGGCATTCATGTCTGTGACCCTGCCCGTCATGGCAGAGGATGCGCCTCTTTCCGGTGGTGTCAGGGGCGGGATGGAAGATGTCGTCTTGGTGGGAGCAGACGACTGGCATGCATCAATGGCAGCCACGCCTCTGGCCATCTGGTCGGAGGGCAATCATACCACCACCACTCCCCTGCTAATCCTGCCCAGGAGCGTGGATGCCGGAGACAGAACCGGCTGGATCGAAGAGGGCGACCTGGAGAGGTATGGGGCTATAGCCATCCTCAATACATTCAAATCGGCCAATATCAGCGCCATAACCGTTCACGGCCAGGGCGATGAGGTCAAAGCCATGGTGCAGGCAGCCCACAAGGACGGCCTGAAAGTCTATATTACGGCAACTTTGGAGATCCCGCACGTCTCAGAAAAGGCGGGCCTTGATAAGATCAATGAGATTGGAGAGGCCGGCGAAGCCATGCTGGCCGAGGCAGGCATCACATCGAACGTATACGATACTTCTCACATAGACAAAAGCCTCATGCAGGTCGCAAATCCCGATATCGGCGGAAATGCCTCTCTCTTTTGCCCGGCCAATTCGGAGGTGAGGGAGAGCCTCTATAGCCAGATCGAGACGCTGATCGACGACTATCAGGCGGACGGAATTGTGCTCTACAATATCGGATTCCAGGATGAGAATTTCTGCTACTGCAATGCCTGCAAGGAGAAGTTCTACCAGGATACGGGCCTGGATCTGAGCAAAGCCAACTCCAACAGCTTCAATCAGGAGAGATGGAGGCAATGGAAGGAGGATCAGATAATGCAAATCGTGGCATATGCCCGAAATATAACGTCTGATCTTGGGCCGGTCAAGCTCGGCATGGCCCTTGACAGCCCCTTCGACCGCAATCACGGCTACAACTTTGCCGAGATGGCCAAGCTGACCGACTTTTCCATCATCTCTCCTCTCTCCGCCCAAGATGCCGGGCAGGCCGCCCATATCAGCGACAGGCCGGTCTACATTCGCCTGAGCGACGATTACCTGGAATACGTCCTCTCCACCCAGAATGTTGAGGGTGGCGTCGCCTACATTGAGGGACTGATTTCGTCAGGTGCCGCGGGGGTGGCCTTCGAGTACAGCGTGGTCACAACCCCCGTCTGGTCGGAGCTATTGCCTCCCTCCGGGGCCAGTCGCTGGCTGCTCCAGCAGATAGGCGGCAGCTCTCTGGCCATAGGAGACGTCTCCTGGAAGAGCGAGGAGCGGCTTATTGCCAACAACAGCTTTGACCTGGCGGAAAAGATCAGCCGCTACTGGGAGAGCTCTCCCGGTGCGGTGATTGCCGAGGACAGCTACAGTTCGGCCCTAACCGCCGCGCCCATTGCCTCTTACCTGAACTGGCCGCTTCTTTATGCCGGAAAGTCTCTCTCCAATGAGACGGCGGCAGCCATCGAGCGCCTGGGAGCTGCCAGGGCGGTATTGGTGGGGCCTGTCTCCCAAGAGGTTAAGGAGGAGCTTGGCCGGATGAACATCACCATTATGGAGGGTGATACGGAGCTACTCCTGGAGCAGATGAAGAAGAGGGGCGACAGCCCGAACATGGTGGTCTACACCAACTCGCATGACTTCTCCCTCCTTCCCCCTTCGGCAGAACCTGTGGTAGACAGGACATTCGTCGATGACCTGCTCATCAGAACGGAGATGAGCCCCAGCAGAATACCGGCGGAGGAGGCTGGGGAGACGGTCAGACTCAACTTCTCCCTGACCAATACCGGTGAGGATACTCTGCGGGATGTCAGGCTGCTGGACATATTCCCCCTGGGCAGATACATAAAGTGGCCCCGGTCGGAGGAGGGCGAAATAAATGTCACCGACCCCTACAGCGGAGGGCCGTCGGATGCCTTCAATGCCTTCTTCAACGGCACCATGCTCCGCTGGAATCTCAACAAGCTGGAGCCGGGCAAGTCTGCCAGCCTGAATGTGGATGTCCAGGTCCTCTATCCTCTGGACAGCGGCTGGCATGAACGGCTGGATACCGGAGCCACGGCTGCATACGAGGGCTTCTCCTACAATCATACCCTGGAGAACCTGGATGAGGAGCCTGTCATAAACCTGACCTATCCCATCTGGATCTACGCCGGCAGGACGAACATCACCTGGAACCTCAATCGGGAGGCCAGCTATACCCAGTTCAACCTCTACAGTCCGGACAGTAGAAGTGCAACGGTCCGGATCACGGACATACAGCCCGATAAGCTCTATGAGGTGCGGGCTCAGATGCTCATCCCCGGCAAGTGGACCTTCAATATCGAGACGGGCAACGGTTATACCCACAGGACCAAAAATTACACCATACAGGTGCGCTCCAATGTGGAGGCCATGAACATCAGCGCCTTCAGCCATACCAAAGTCCCCCGCCTCTCCCTGGTGGCGGCTCCTGCCGCAGCCGCCAGGAGAGCTCTGCTCTTTGACGTGGCAGTCGACCCCCAGAACATCGATCCCGTGAATTTAGAGCAGAAGCAGAGGGAGAAGGTAGAGGAGCTGGGGATTGATCCCCAATATCTGATGGTGGTGGGTGACCCAGGGTCCATGCCCTTCATCTCCACTGGCCTCAGGCAGAAGGCAACTGAGGTCACCGAATATGAGATCTTCAGGGACTACCAACTGCCCCTGGAAGACGAAAATTACAGCAGCGTGGCAGTGGGCCGGATCATGGGGCTATCGGTGTACGATGCCTCCCAGCTTCTGGCACGAACCATCGCCTACGACCGGCTGAACGGGAGCTGGAAGGATAACGCCCTGGTCATATCCTCTCCGCCCCTATCCTATCCCCAGACGCCCACCAGCGTCGCCATCAGAGATTATCTGGCGGAGGCGGGGCTGGATGTCAAGGACCTGCGCTATGAGCAGGCCACATATCAGCAGGCCGTATCCCAGATGAACAACGGACAGAACATTGTGAGCTTCATCCATCATGGGGATGAGAGCTCCTGGCAGCTCTCCGACTGGTCGATGATGGACTCGTCTCTGACCGCAGCCCATGTAAAGCAATTGACATTGAGCCCCCAGACAACCACATCGGGAGCCTGTGTCACTGTAAACCTCAAGGGCTATTATCTCAATGTGACCGGCACCAGGATGTATGTGCCTGCCAGCCTGGACGACTCCATTGCTCTGGCGTTCATCAGAGCCGGAGCGGTAAACTATGTGGGCGACTCAACCCTCTCCTGGATATTCCTGTCCGAGGATTTCTTCAAGAGGTTCTATCAATCCCTGGTATTCGAAGGCTCCTCGGTAGGCAAAGCGGCCCTTGATGCCGATAACCTCTATCGCCTCAAATTCCAGGGTGCCGAGAAGATCAAGGACATATCCGACTACGATGAGCCCCTGCCTGAGTGGGATGTATCGGTGCCGGAGATGCTCAATCAGACGGCCTACATGAATGTCATTTTAGGCGATCCCAGCTTCAAGCCGAAAATGCCTGACAGGCCGGCCCTTCCCTACACCACCAGGATAATAGCGGACGGCGAAGAGGGAGGTCTGGAGGGTTCCGCCGTTCTTGCCGGCCAGGGAAACGCGAGCGCCAGCAATAACGCCAGCGCAGGCGGCAATATGAGCGGCGGCAATGTAAGTCAAACAAATAGCATCAGTGGAGGCAAGAGCGGAGAGATGAGCCGCATCCTGGCATCAATTACTGCGGACAACGAGAGCGCAACCGACTGGATCTACTGGATTGAGACGGACAGCTCCAGCGGATCTCTGGATCTCAATGCTCCGCCGGCCATCATAGCCGAAGTCCTGCTGCCCAGGGATGCCGACAAGATAACCGTAAAGGATGAGGAGAGCGATCTGGCCGTCTGGCATGACGAGTACATCCGGGGGATAGACAAGCATGTCATGTGGCCGGTCATAAAGCCCAGGCTCTCGGAGGAGAGGAGCTATTTGATCGAGTATGAGATCATACCCGGCCAGGTGCAGCGCATCAATGTGACAGACGGCTGGAATGCCGTTGCCGTTTACCTGCAGCCGAAGGATGCGTCTGCCGGCAAGTATCTCCGAAACAAGCCCTATCGCAGCATGTTCACCATCACCGGGCAGGAATGGGACTTCGGCATGAAAGACGGCGGCACAGTCAATGTGACGGCATTCAAGCCCGGCGAGGGCTACCTCATCGACAGCGCCGGAAACTTCACCATAGAAATCCCCGGCAAGCCCGTCGATCTGCCCTATCGCCTCGATCTGCACTCCGGCTGGAATATGGTCGGCCTGCCTGTGAATAAGACAGTGGACCGCGGCAATATCACCGTCAATGCCGAACATAAGAGGTACAGATATCCGGAAGCGGCAGAGAAGGGACTGGTCTCGGCTTTCATCTGGAAGTATGAGGGGGATAGCTGGATTCACCTCTCCGAGAATGAGACGCTCATTCCCGGTGTAGCCTATCTCTTCGAGGCCACAGGAGAGGCAAAGCTGGAGTTTCGCTGAAAAAAGCAAAAGGGCGAGGCCAGGATATTGAATATTGGGCGATGGCGAGAAATGGGGGCGGGGCTGCACCGCCCCCCCATTTTTTCCCTTATTTCTATCTATCTTCTTTTTCTGTGCAGCTCTCTGAATATCTCCCGGTGCATGGAGGCCATCATATCTCCCTGCATGCCTATCAGGAAAAGCTGAAAGCCCACGATGATCAGAATGGCGGTGAGAATGGTGAGGGGAATGTGCTCAATGCGCCAGTACAGCCAGTCCCTGGCCACATAGAGGCCGGTGAGAAAGCCGGCCAGGCCGAATAGAGAGCCGAAGAGGCCGAAGTAGAACATGGGATTTTCCGTCTTGGCCATGCGGAATATGGTGAGGATGATCTTGAGGCCGTCCCGGAAGGGATGCAGCTTGGTCTTGGCTCCGGCCAGGCGGGGCATGTAGGTGATGGGCACCTCGATGATGCGCAGCCCCTTCTTCACGCTCTCAATGGTTATCTCCGATTCGATCTCAAAGCCAGGCGTAGATAGGTCCAGGCGGCGAATGCCTTCTCTGGTGAACGCCCGGTAG
>DAOPZB010000006.1:0-20055 GCA_035353195.1 Methanothrix sp.
CTCATGGATGCGGAAGAGATCGCCAAAAAATACAGCATGAGGGAGCTCAAGCCCTTCGCCAAGAAGTACGGCATAGCCACTCGCTGCGTAAAAAAGATAGATATCGTCAAAGCCCTGCCCCAGGAAGCACTGGCCGAGCTGGCGGGCGAAAAGCCCTGAGGGCCGGATCATGGTGAGGCTGGGCAGGTTCATCCGCGCCAAGACGATTTCTGACGCCTGGCAGAGGGGGCTGGGCTACATCTGGCGGCAGGGGGAAGAGATCACCGACGAGAGGGGCACGCGCATCCGGGAGCTATTGGCTTTGCAGGTGGTGGTGGAGGAGCCCTATCGGCAGATGATCCCCCCCGGCTATTCCTGGAATGAGGAGCGTCTGGAGGAGTATGCCGGCCAGCTTCTCTCCGGCAACAATCCCGGATTTGAATACACCTATGGGGAGCGGCTGCGGGCCTGGTCCCTGCCCGGCTATCCGCCCCTGGATCAGATCGATCTGGCCATCAGCCGCCTCCAGGCCTCGGCCAGCACCCGGCGGGCCACGGCCGTCACCTGGATTGCTCCCGTCGACTCGGCCAAAGAGGAGGTCCCCTGCATGATCGTGGACGACTTTAAGCTGAGGGACGGACGCCTTCACCTGGCGGCGTTCTTCAGGAGCCACGACTTCTGCGGGGCCTATCCCGCCAACCTCTACGGACTGGCCAGGCTATTGCAGTATGTCTCTCAAAGGGTGGGAGCCGAGCCCGGATCGATATCCACCACCAGCGCCTCCGCCCACATCTACGAGCACGACTGGGACTTTGTGGAGGAGATGCTCTTCGGCAAGGGCGCGGCGCAGGAGTGATGGCGGGGGTTTTGCGTCTCTTCCGTCACGGCCCTTTAATCATTCTGCGTGGTGCGAGAATGCCTTCTTTGTGAGGTCTTTGTGCGCTGGCTGATGCACAAAAAAAAATAGAGGTAGTTCTGGAAGTGATAGAGGATGCCTGATCTTGATACAAATACTGCAATCGTAATAGCGGTAATTTCAGCGTCCTCCGCAATAATAGGAGGCATTATTAGTTTCGGAGGGAATTATTTAATTGAATGGAAAAAAACTAGAAGCGAAGAAAAGAAGCGTTTGGAAGATAAAGAAGCCCTTGACCTTAAACTCCGAAATGATGCATACATAAAATTTTTAGAAATTAAAGATCAGGATGTTCAAGATGTGTCATGTCAAGGAGGACATAAGGTATATTACAATTTCGACGAAGAAAATATGAAGTTACAGATAGCGCTAATTCTGACTTATGGCAGTGAACATCTCAAAACATCGATGGCCGATGCGCTTCCGCTAAAAAACTGGTCAGATGTAGTAAAGATTAGGGATCTGATTATCGATGAACTAGCCGAAGGAAGAAGCCATGAAAAGAAAAAACCAAACGGAAACCAGAAAATCGGCTATGTAATTATTGAATAAAAATAAGCATGATCGGGCTGGCTAAGAAGGTGCACCAGGATGATTCTTGCGGGCTTGTGCCCAAGGGCCTGCCGCAAAGGTTATCTGCATTTAACGAATTCTTGCTTCGCTTATGGTCGACAGCCTATTGATGATCAAGGCCGAGGAGGTCTTGGAGAAGATCGAGAAGGGCAGGCCGGTGGAGTACGAGAACGTCATCATCTACGGCGACCTTGACCTGCATCGCCTCGACCTGCCGCTCAACAAGAACCGGCGGAAGATCATAAAATCCACCATCAAGATCGAGTACTCTGTGATCAAGGGCGACGTTTTCTTCGATCACGCCGACTTCTCCGGGCTGGTGGACTTCGACGGCACCAAATTCTCCGGGGCGGCCAACTTTTCCGGCTCTGTCTTCTCCGAGGATGCTGGCTTTTCCGACTCGGAGTTTCAGGGACTGGCGGGCTTTTCCAGGGCCCATTTCGCAACCGAGGCCAACTTCTCCCGCGCCAGATTTAACGATGCCGACTTCGGCAGGGCGAGGTTTGATCGGGGCTTTCACCTGGTGAACGCCAAGGTTTACACCATGAAGCTCTCCGATGCCCAGTTTGCCGAGGGCGCGGCCATCTTCCTCAAGGACTTGAATTATAATCGCATAGACATGCGCTGGAACACCATCAATGGACACGTCCCCTACAACGGATCTGTCTACCTGACCCTGATCAAAAACTTCAGGAACCAGGAGCAGTATGAGGACCAGGACGACTGCTACTACCAGTACCGAAAAGAGAAGCAGTCCCGCTCCCATAAGCCCGTGGCCGGGCTCTTCGACCGCCTGGCACAGGTCTCCTGCGGCTACGGGGTGCGCCCCTCCCACACCGTCCTCCTCAGCCTGGCCATCATACTGCTCTTCACAGGCGTATTCTGGACGGCGGGGGCCCTGCAGCCCGACGCGGGCCCAGCCCTCAGCGAGGACGGACCGACGCCGACAGTGTCGCTCAACGACGCCTTCTACTTCAGCAGCATGCAGTTTTTGGGCAAGACCCCCCAGAACTTCAGCATCAACGAGGGCTACGAGTTCCTGACGGTGATTGAGACCCTGCTGGGCTGGATACTCATGGCCCTCTTCCTGGTCACCATGAGCCGGGTGATGCTGAGGTGAGAGCAGTTGAGGTAAAGGCAGGAAAACCGTTATAAACTTCGAACCGGGGAATAAACCGGAAGAGGTAGGATGGAATGATCAAGCACATTGTGATGTTCAAGTTCAAGAAGTATGCAGAGAGCAATAACAAGTTGGGCAATATGCAGATGCTGAAGGCTTATCTCGAGGCCCTTCCCGCCCAGATCAACGAGATCAAGTTCTTTCAGGTGGGCGTCAACTTCTTCGAGGCCCCGGTGGCATACGACCTGGTGCTCGTCTCCGAGTTCTTGACCAAAGAGGCGCTTTACAGCTATCAACAGCATCCGGAGCACCTCAAGGTGGCCGACTTCGTGGGAAAAGTCTGCGAGAGCCGCATAGTAGTGGATTATGTCTTCTGATACGACTGATATGAAGATAGGCGTCTGCGGCATAGCCTGCCAGGCCTGCCCCCGCCGGGCCTCAGGGCGGTGCCCCAACGGGGAGGCGGGCTGCCGGCCCCGCGAGAACCGAATGTGCGAGATAGCGACATGCGCCTTCCAAAGAGGAGTGGCTCTGTGCTTTCAGTGCCCGGATTTTCCCTGCGAGACCACCAAAAAGGGGCCGGTGAGCTACGGCTACTGCCGGTACATCTCTGGAAAGGACGCCTGATCTTCAGGCTCCTCGCTATTTTCTGTGGCCATACTCAGTTCATCAGTTGTTCTCTCTCTGTGACCTCTGTGTGGTATGAAAATGCCATCTTTGTGGGTTCTTTGTGCGCTTTGTGTCCTTTGTGGTTATCAGCAGATCAGTAGAAAACAGAATAGTTAATTATAACCTATTAATTTAACCACAAAGACCACAAAGCTCACAAAGGACGCACAAAGAACGGAGGTTCATTTTCTTGGGTATGGATGACAGGAAGTCATGAATGTTTCTCTGTGGCGAAAAACGTCGTTAGCCACTGGTTAAAGCCAATTGCCCGCGGCCTGCCACCAGAGAGTCACAGATCACGACAAAGACGGCTGCTTATTTCTACGACAGCTCGTCTTTGAGCCCCTTGACGAAGTGGCCGTAGGTGATGCCCCCCAGGGCCAGCGGCCTGATCTCCTCCTTGAGCCGCTCCAGCTCTGCTGCCAGGTCGGCTCCGCCCTGAGCAGTGAGCCGGATGGCCTTTCCGTAGGCATCGACCATGCGCCGGGCATATGCCTCCGTCCGGCCCCTGGCGTCCACTGCGATCCCGTCCAGACCCGCAGAGCGGATCTGCGGCATCATGTCCAGCAGGCAGGTCTCGGCGGAGTTGAAGACGCGAGTCCTGTTCTCCTCGTCCAATCGCAGGGGAAAGATCCTCCTCATGTCCTGCAAGCCCCAAAAGAGGCTGGGGTCGTAGCCGCCTTTGGCCAGGCAGGGTATGCAGTCTTCGGCCACCATGACCTCCAGGCTGCCCTGCACCACCAGCTCCAGGGCCGTGCCGCCCCTCCTGGCAAGGGCGAGCCCCTCGATCTGCCGGGCGGACAGCTCCGGGGAGAGCGTCAGAGCCTCTAGCGATGGCAAGGCCTCCACCGCCTGGTGATTGCCGATGTTCAGGCCGGGGCCGCCCAGCAGGCGCAGATGGCTCAGAGGCGGGCGGGCCAGGCCAGCCTCTCGAAGGGCCTCTATGCCCCCCACGTTCTCGATCATCACCCCGTCGACCTTCACCGTCTCCAGCAGGGCGATGGCTGCCGGGAAGAATTCGTCTCTGGCGATCCTGGGCCACTTCCAGAACAGCTCCGCCGGCCCGCAGATCTCTGCCGCTGCAGCCATCAGCCCGGCGGCCTTCGCGCCGCAGCCCGGCCAGCCCTTTCCGTCCTTTTGCCAGAGTGCCGGCTCAAAGTAGATCCTGCGGCAGCCTGCGGAGACGGCACCCCGCACCGCCTCCAGGCTGTCGGCGTAGACCGCCAGGGACAGTCCGCCCGCCAGCCTGGCCGGGCCGGTCGTCGTAGAGGGCGGAGATGAAACTTGCGGAAGGGACGGATCATTCCGAGGGGCACCATCCTCTGAGCAGCTGGCCCGGCTCAGGCACCCGAAAAAAGCCGCCTCCACAGCCTGCCGCGCCCTCTCCACGTCCTCGCACGCCGGGCGGCGCTCTTTCAGGAGGGCCGCCTCTACCTTCTCCAGCAGGTCGCGGCGCAGTTGATTGAGAGCCCCCAGGGGAGCGAAGAGGTCTTCCGCATAGTCCATCTCCACCCGCTGCACGGCGAAGGGCGTGCCCCCCGTGCGCCTCATCTGCGCCTCTATCTGCTGCCTGCTGGTCGGCCTGCTCCTCGCCTTCTCCATGACGAAGCCGGCGGCAGCCTCAACCCTCCGGCCGTCCGGCAGCCGGGCCGAGGCCACCAGCCGCCCATCCAGCCAGGTGAGAGTGACATCAATGGCTATTGCACCCCGCTCAGAGGCAATGATCTGCTGGGCCTTCTTGGCGAGGGCCAGGCTGCCGGTGAGGTACACCCGCGCCCCCGGCCTGATCCTCTCCGGCGTCTTCAGCCGCAAGAGGCCGCCCCTCTCCTGGACGCTCTGCACCACCAGTCCCACCTCCTGGCCGGGAGCCAGGAAGACCAGGCCGTCCCCCTTCTCCGGTGCCAGACCGGCGGCAGAAAGCCGCACCGCCGCCTCGCCCCTCTGGGAGTCGAAGGAGGCCACGCTGCCGATTAAAAGACCCCGGTTGTCGGACATCTCCCGGCCCATGACCTCTTTGGCCCCCAGCAGGTGCCCCTCCGTGAAGTCCCGGTTGAAGGCAATAGCCAGGTTCCTCTCGTCTTCGGCAGAAGGCGTCCAGCGGCCTGCCGCGATGCCGTCCAGCGCCCGGCGATAGATGGAGACGACGGTGGCCACGTACTCCGGAGACTTCATCCTCCCCTCGATCTTCAGAGCGGAGACAGGCGAGCGGACGATCTCCGGCAGACGCCTGTAGGTGCACAGGTCGCGGGCCGAGAGCAGGAATTGCTCTCTCAGAGGCTCTGCCGCCAGGCCCGCCGGGCGGCCGAATTCGTCCATCCCGCCCCGGAGCAGAACATAGGGCTTTCGACAGGGCTGGGCGCACATCCCCCGATTGCCGCTTCTTCCGCCGATGGCCGAGGAGAGCAGACACTGCCCGGAGTAGGAGTAGCAGAGCGCCCCATGCACAAAGACCTCCATGCCGATCCTGGGCCGGGGCAGGATGTCATCTCTGCTATCCTGGCCCCCTTCGCCCCTCCGCTCCCTTCGGAGCCTCTTGTCCTCCCGGTCCCGCTCCCTATTCATCCGCTCGATCTCTTCCAGGGAGACCTCCCTGGCGAGAACTGCCCTCTTAAAGCCGGCCCTCTCCGCCCAGAGCAGTCCGGGGAGGTTGTGAATGGTCATCTGGGTGGAGGCATGCCTCTCCAGGCCGGGCAGGGCCAGGGCCGCCAGATGAGAGAGGCCGGTGTCCTGAATCAGAACGGCGTCGGCTCCCATCTCGTAGAGGCGGAGCAGATAGGATGCCGCATCGTACAGCTCACTCTCCCGGATCAGGGTGTTGACTGTCACATAAACCCTGACCCCCCGCAGGTGGGCATAGTCAATGGCCCCGGCCAGGGCCGGCTCATCGAAGTTCTCTGCAAATTTTCGGGCTCCGAATCGCTTGCCGCTCAGATAGACAGCATCCGCTCCGGCGGCCACTGCGGCCTGAAGGGCGACCAATGAGCCGGCGGGAGCCAGTAGCTCAGGAAGGCGTCTCAATGTCTATTTCCTCTACGGCTTGTATCACACTCTGCCACCGGGGGCAGTAGTAGACCTGATGGGCATAGTCCTCGATATCCGTGTCGTTCAGGCTCCAGGGGTGCTGGAAGAGGATCCCCCGCCGCCTGGGATCGGAGCGGACGAACTCCACGATGTTCATGTCCAGGTCATCGATGAGCACGTCGGAAGGTATGACCTGCTTGGTCCCGGTTCGGGCGTGGTGGTAGCGGACCAGGCTGGGAAAGTGCTCCAGCAGCCACCTCTTGGTCGCCTCCTCGGCATTGGGCCGGCGGGCGGTCACCACCAGAAGGTCATGACGGGAGAGCTGCTTGATGGCCTCCTGGGCTCCTTCCAGGATGGGCACCCTCATCACATAATCCGGGTCGGCCAGCAGCCGGGCGATCTCATTGCCGATGTCTCCTCCCGCGAATTTCCAGCGGGCGCGGATTATGTCGCTCTTGGCGTACCGCACGCCCCAGTCCTTCTCGATCTCCCCCAGCACCGCGGAGACCTGATCGGCAAGCACTCCGTCGATATCCACTGCAATCCTCAAATGTTGCCACCTGCCAGTAGTTTGACCATTCAGGCATTCTGGATTATTTATGCTTAATCACAGAATTCATACATGGGTTATTTATTGGAGAAGATCCTCTTAAATGGCGGTGAATGGGATGAAGTGGGATACAGTCATTCAATTGATTCTGATTTTAGCATCAGCTCTTATGCTCTTTCCGGCCGGACAGGCCTTGCAGACCTTCTCGGGAGAGACAGTCTCCATCGACAGAGAGGTTGGCGATGATGTGCTGGCTGCCGGCAGCATGGTGAGCGTGAACGCTCCTGTGGACTCGGTGATCGCCATGGGCGGCACAGTGAACATCAATGCCCCGGTGAAGGGTGATGTCATTGCCGCAGCCGGCCAGGTCTTTGTCAATGCCGACGTGGGCGGCAAGGTAGTCGCCGCCGGCGGAAATGTTCAGCTTGGCGGAGACATCGGCACCAATCTGCTGGCCGCCGGCGGAACGGTGAACGTCCTGCCTGGAAAAACGGTGGGAAGAGACGCCCTATTGGCCGGAGACAATGTGGTCAACGCCGGCCATGTCAACGGCACTCTGACCGTCAGCGCCACGAGATTCAACAATACCGGCCTGGCCGGCCGGGTGGACTATCACCGGATAGAGGAGCAGTCCGGCAAGAAGGAGGCGGAGATGTATAAGACGGGATTCAGCATTCTGGGCCTGCTATCACTGATCGGCTATTTCATCCTGGGTCTGATCCTGGTCAGGTATCTGCCCGGAGCATTCCGCATTGTGGACGAACAGTTGCGCGATTCGGCGCTTTTCAAGACATTGCTGGGGTTTGTCATGATCATAGCCTCATTCATCGCCCTGCTGCTGGTGGCGATGACTGTGGTGGGACTGCCCATAGCCCTGATCTCGTCGCTGCTCATCTTCGCCGCCCTGCTGTTGAGCGGGACGTTCGTCTCCTACTCCCTGGGCAGGTGGATTGGCCAGCGAACCGGCAAATTGAAGAGCGATCTGGCCTATTTCGCCCTGGGATTTGTGATCCTCAATCTGCTCTATCTCCTGCCTCTAGTGGGCGGATTGGCTTCCTTGATCGCCACAAGCCTGGGATTTGCCGGCCTCCTTTATGCCGCGAGGGAACTTACCTCCTCCCGGCAGGCAAAAAATGCATAACCCAGGCAATGGTATCTTTGCAGAAACGCTCTGCTCTAAATAGTAAGCAAGATGGTATCTTTAGTATACCATATAATATACCATGCATGTCTCTGAGACCAGAAGCGCAACGGAAGAACGGAAAGGGCATAAACCGAAAAACGGGACACCGGATAGGAAATGGATATGGCAGGCAATGAAAAGAGTGCTATAAACGGCTTAAAGCTGGTGGTATTCTACAACGGCGAATTTGGGACGCGGGTAGTGGGCAACCTGATCAACTACTCGGGATTTTGCATCTCCTGCGGCGAGGCCTGCACTCAGTGCAGAAACGTCCGACCCGGCTACGCCGACAAAATCGTCTCATTGATAGAGATGCCGGATCCGGCATCGCTTGGCGACTTCATCGACGACGTCGAGCCGCTGCTCCCCCAGAACATACCCCAGGCAGATATCGCCATGGCCATCAACGTCCATCCCGACATACTCTTCGGCCTTCTGCCCAAGCTCAAGGAGGCAGGGGTAAAGGGCATAGTGGGCGGCTCGGAGTCGCCCCGCGAGCTTCCACTCGGCCAGAGAAAGCAACTGGAGGAGAAGGCGGCAGAGCTGGGCATGGAGGCGGCCTTCGCCAAGCCCTTCTGCGCCCTGCGCCCCGACCCGGCCAAGCCCAACATCTATGCCTTTCTCATGGAAGCGGGCATCGGCGATCCGGTGATAGACGTCACTGTGCAGAAGAGCCGGGAGGGAAAGGACCACATCCTGGCCGCCAATGTGCAGCGCACGGCGCCCTGCGGCTCAACCTGGTTTGTGGCCAAGCGGCTGCTCGGCCTGGAGCCGGACCAGCCGGACATCCGGGAGAGGATATCCGAGGCCCATCACGCCTACCCCTGCACCGGGTCCATGGAGAGGGACACGGAGCTGGGCGACACTGTGCTGCACAAAGGGGGCTACATCATCCGCGATGCCGTGGAGGACGCCTTCAAGAAGGCGAGAAGGCAGGACTAGAGCTAAAGAAATTTTTTGGATGAGGTTTCCAGCCGCGCCTTTTCTCGGTTTAGGCTCCAGCGGACCCTATTGATCAATCCCAGCAGTGAGCGCGCCTCTCTCTCCGTCAACTCCGATCGCCCTAAAATGCGGCGCAGCATGAGCAGGGTGAAATCCACCTTATGCTCCGGATAGGCTATCTCGGAGAGCAGCAGCCCTGCTTTGTCGCGCAGGAGGGCCAGGCTCTCTCCTTTTGCCATCTCCACATTGCTCATCCCCTCATTGCCGTTTTTGGACAGCTCGTAAAACAGGACGGCAGCAGAATGGGAGAGGTTCATGACCGGATACTCCTCGGATGTAGGGATGGAAACCAGCATATCGCAGAGGGCCAACTCATCGCTGTTCAGCCCGCAGTCCTCCCTGCCCAGCAGCAGTGCCACCGTCCCCTCCTTTCCCTGAAGCTTCTCTGCGAGGCCGGCGGGCGTCAGGCAGGGCACGCGCAGGTGCAGGCTGAGGTGATGGCGGGCGTCCTCCAGCCTCTTGCCCGTCGTCCCCACGACCAGGTCGGCCTGCTCCAGGGCCTGCCGCAGGCCGGGATAGACCGCCGCCCCTTCCAGGACGTCTCTGGCGTGAGAGGCCATGGCCAGGCCGAAGTCGCCGATCTCGCAGGGATTGACCAGAGCCAGGTCGGAGAAACCAAAGTTCTTCATGGCTCTGGCCACTGAGCCCACGTTGCCGTCGTAGAGGGGCTCGACCAGAACTATTAGCAGGCGCATCGATTCAATACCAGTCAATCCTTATCCCTTGGAGACGCCCAGAGGCACCAGCCGGGCCACTCTGGTGGCGATTCCCAGGTTATGCACCACGTCCACCACATCTCCGGAGGGCTTGTAGACCTGGGGAGCCTCCTCAGCCAACATTCCCGGCGATGTGGCCCGGACGGCAATTCCGTCCCGGTTCAAAGCGGCCTTGACATCCTTGCCTGTGAACTGGCGCAGAGCCTGGCTCCGGCTCATCACCCTTCCCGCTCCGTGGCAGGCGGAGCCGAAGGTCAGATCAAGGGCCCGGTCTTGGCCGCAGAGGACGTAAGAGGACGTTCCCATGCTGCCCGGTATGAGCACCGGCTGGCCGAGGCCGGCATAGGCAGCCGGCACCTCGCTTCTGCTGGGGCCAAAGGCTCTTGTGGCCCCCTTGCGGTGCACGTAGAGCCGCTCCCTCCTGCCCTCCACCTGGTGCTCCTCGATCTTGGCCACATTGTGGGCCACATCGTAGAGCAGGTCCAATTTGGAGCCGGGGAAGTACCTTTCGAAGACCTCCCTCGTCCAGTGGGCGATGATATGCCGGTTGGCCCAGGCGTAGTTGGCGGCGCAGACCATGGCCCCGAAGTAGTGCTCCGCCTCAGGCGAGCCCAGAGGGGCGCAGGCCAGTTGCTTGTCGGGGATGTCGATGTTGTACTTTCGTACCGCTTTGGTGAGGACGTCCAGGTGGTCGGTGCAGATCTGATGGCCCGCACCCCGCGAGCCGCAGTGGATCATAACTGTGATCTGGCCCTTGAACAGGCCAAAGCGGCGGGCCACCACCTCATCATAGATCTCCTCGACCCTCTGGATCTCCAGGAAGTGATTGCCGCTGCCCAGCGTCCCCAGTTGGGGCCGGCCCCGCTTTCTGGCCTTGACCCCCACCTGAGAGGGATCGGCACCCTTCATGTGCCCGTTCTCCTCGCAGTGGGAGAGGTCCGCCTCCACACCATAGCCTTCTTTGACTGCCCATTCCGCTCCGGTGAGGAAGGCCTCGGTCAGTTGCTGATCGGTGGCATGAAGCCTCCCCGTGGCTCCGAGGCCCGATGGTATGGACTGAAAGAGGGCATCGAGGAGGGTGTTGATGAGCGGCTGGACGGCATCCGCCCCAAGGTCGGATCGCAGCAGCCTCACGCCGCAGTTGATGTCAAAGCCCACTCCGCCGGGGCTGATGATGCCGCCCTCCTCCCGAAAGGCGGCCACTCCTCCGATGGGAAAACCGTAGCCCAGGTGGGCGTCGGGCATGGCCATGGAGTGGCTGACTATGCCGGGCAGGGTGGCGACGTTGGCCACCTGGTCAACCGTCCCCGGCTCGACCATATCGCGCAGGGCTGAGGAGACGAAGATCCTGCCCGGCACGCGCATGCCCGGCCGATAGCCCACGGGCACTTCGTAAATGTTGTCGTCGATCTTGCTGATTTCCATAATCACACGTCCAGAATCATCACACTTGAGGATTCGGTATCATCGCCAATATCACACATCGAGTACTACCTGAATGCACCACAGATCATTTTTCCGGATGCCGAACTTGTGGCGGGTGACGGCTTTGACCTCACATAGGAAGGAGTGCCTCTGGGGGTCCATCCTCTCTCCACCAATCTCCGCAGACAGCCTCCAGCCTTCCGCTTGTCCTCTGTCGTCCCGTTCATTTTTCTTTTGCAGAGCGACTTTAAATGTGGAGAAGACCGCCGACTCCGTCTCGAATAAGAATATGATCTCGGAGAGCCACCTGTAGGCCAGGTCCTCGATGTCCTCGCCGTGCAGCTCCACCTGCCAACTCTCCCGCGCCTCCACCTGGCCGGGGGGGATCATGGCGGCAAAGAGGGCGGCGGCGGCATTGGAGAGCATCTCCTCCGGCGTTCGACCGTAGGCCCGGAATTTTACATCAGCGGTGTGCTCCAGATACTCGAAAGAAATCATCCGCACCTATTTTGGCGGCGCAGGCATTAAAGCATTGCCAGCCCGCGGGTGAGGCCAGCGACGGCAGCACTGTGCAGAGCGGCAGCATACTCCCGGGCGGTGATGGTCCGGGAAAGCTCAGGAAAGCGGCAGGCGTTGTACTCCGGACGGTACTGGGCCATGACGTTGAGGTATGTGCTCCTGGAGACCTCCTCGGAGATGAAGCGCACCATCTCCTCTGTGCCCGCCTGGCGGCAGGGCAGCACCAGGTGGCGGACGAGAAGCCCCCGCACCGCCAGGCCCTCTTCGTCCAGGAGGAGGTCGCCGGCCTGGCGGTGCATCTCCAGGAGAGCCGCTTTCATGACGGCCACGTAGCCGGGCGCCAGGGAGTACTTCTCAGCCGGACCGTCACGGCCATATTTGGCGTCCGGCATGTAGATGTCGAATACTCCCTCAAGAAGGCGCAGGGTATCCACCGAGTCGTAGCCGCCGCTGTTGTAGACCAAAGGGACAGTGAGTCCGCCCTGCCGGGCCAGGACCAGCGCCTCCAGGACCTGGGCCGCGACGTGAGTGGGAGTCACGAAGTTGATGTTGTGGCAGCCGCTATCCTGCAAGGCCAGCATCATTCCCGCCAGCTCCTCCGGGCTGGCCTCTCGCCCCGCTCCGGCCTGGCTGATCTCCCAGTTCTGGCAGAAGGCGCAAGCGAGGTTGCAGCCTGAGAAGAATATGGTGCAGGAGCCGCCGCGGCCCACCAGGACAGCCTCCTCCCCAAAGTGCGGGGCAAAGCTGGCCACGCGGGCGAGCCTGCCCGTCCGGCAGAAGCCGGCTTCGCCTGCCAGGCGGTTGACGCCGCAGCGGCGGGGGCAGATGTCACAGCAGGCCAGGCGGGCCAGGGCGGCGCGGGCGCGGTCCTTGAGCGTCCCAACAGAGAGCTGATTGTAGGCGGCCAATGTCGCTACCCTTTTCATTCGCCGAGCCAGCGATCTCTTCGATCGACCACGGCTTCTGCATTTTCGGTGAGCACTATCCTCTGCGCTTTGTGCCTGCCGCTCTTGGTGATTACTGTAGGAGAGCTGATCTTCCTGGCCTCGGCTATGATTCGATGGCCGTGAATGGTATCTCCGATATCACTGCCGATCATTTCACTGCCCCCAGTTTGCCTTCTTTCTCCAATTCGTCCATTATTTTGCAGACGAGGTTATAGTCAAGCTCCAGGTCAGTGCTGGCATCCGAGGCATAAGCTTCCCCTTTCATTTTAAAATAGCCCGAAACCTCTTTCTTAGCGGTTTCAAAATCTACGTCTCGGTATTCGATGACCTTTATTGCCGCCAGTTTTTCGCGAACTGCTTCGCGAATAAAATCTGAGCTATTTAGATATATTCCGGCATCAATAAGGCGGTTTATCTGATAAATCTCATTTCGGGTCAGCTTGGTGCCCATCACTTTGCCTGAACCGGACAGGCTACTGATATCTGCGCCCATATGTGTTTTATTAGTTTTAACTAATTAATGGGGATTTCGGTTGAATTAAATTTGGGAGCGGAAGCTGCCATATGGTCTCTCTCTCCAGAATCTGAGCAGGGACGTGAGTTGGGTCACGAAGTTGATGTTGTGGCAACCGCTATCCTGCAAGGCCAGCATCATTCCCGCCAGCTCCTCCGCTGCAGCCTGCCGCCCGGCGCCGGCCTGGCTGATCTCCCAGTTCTGGCAGAAGGCGCAAGCGAGGTTGCAGCCTGAGAAGAATATGGTGCAGGAGCCGCCGCGGCCCACCAGGACAGCCTCCTCCCCAAAGTGCGGGGCAAAGCTGGCCACGCGGGCGAGCCTGCCCGTCCGGCAGAAGCCGGCTTCGCCTGCCAGGCGGTTGACGCCGCAGCGGCGAGGGCAGATGTCACATCAGGCCAGGCGGGCCAGGGCGGCACGGGAGCGGTCCTGGAGCGCCTCCAGGGGGATCTCATTGTAGACGGCTAATGTCGCTACCCCTTTTTCATTCGATGGCCGTGAATTCTATCTCCGATTCGCTGCCCATCAATTCACAGCCGCTCCCACTTAGTAATTTCTCATAGCTCTGCCGAATTCTTGGGTCCAGAAATCTTAGCTTCACTGAGGATCTCTTTTTTGTAGCCAATAATATCCGTCCGATCTTCATAGCTTAAGTCAAATTTTAAAGCAATATCAAAATTTTTGATGGCTTCTTCATAGCATTTGCTGCAATCTTCGGTTCTTCCCATCATCCACAGCAGTATAGCATAATCGTTGTAGTACCACCATACATTTTGATCGAGCTTAATGGCTAAATTATATGCATCAGAGGAATTTTTATAATCCCCCAAATAATAGAGCGCTATACCCTTTTCATGCCATGCATCGGCATATCCGGGATCTAGCTTGATGGCTTCTTCTGCGGCAGCCAATGCATCATCATCGAATAATTTATTAAGAGCAAAGCTCTTGGACGCCCAATAAAGTTTATTCTCAGGATCAGCTTTAACGGCATTGTCAAAGGCATCCGCAGCTTCTCTCCAGTCATAATAAATCGCTGAAATTCCCTTGTTGTACCAGGCCTCCCCTGAAAGGACAGGTATTTGGATGGCAATATCCGTTAAATCTCCTAATTTGCCCCGGTTTCCAATTTCTTGATATCTTGACTGCAATATTACCAGGAGTTGCGCCGCTTCTAGGTTATATGGATCTTCCCGGAGGGACTTTCGCATCATTTCTTCGGCTCTGTTCAGATAACCGGGATCATTTGTGATGTTGTAGTTCCTATAAGCATTCCATCCTTCAGTTGAGTGTTTGAAGGAAATCCAGCTCTTCGATATGCCTGTGGCCTGTAAATCATATTTAATATCATAAAATATATTATATGCTAAATCATTAATAAGATAGGGAACCATCTCCTCTTCGGATAGATTTCTGCTTTCGATGGGCACTGTACTCTCCCATGTCATCAATCCGTTGTTCGAGCCTTTATCTTCCAATAAAGCAACAATGGTGATGTTGGATCCGTAAGTCTCAAGGCTGCCTGTAATCGATTTATCTGAACGTCCTGCTATTGATCTCAAGGTCAATAGCAGTTGGCCGATGGAAACTGATGCAGGTCCAACATCAATATTTCCTATCTCGGATAGACTCTTGTCCATCGATCGTTCTGTTGAAACGATAGGCGGAATGAATTGAGGGGACTTTAGAGGCGTTCCTGAGATGTCCACACTGGATTTATTTTCCCTTAAATTTATCTGCATCTGCTTGTACTCATGGGTCGCTCTTATTTTCTGAATTTCCATGCCGAGTCGATCGGCAACAGCCTTGCCACTACAGTCTTTGCCCATGCCGCTTGTATCGAATGGAATAATCATTATGCCCTCTTGTTCGGACAAAATAAAATTCGCAATCAAAGCAATATATAATCCAATAAAAATAATTATACTTATTTGAAATATAGAGAAAATGGTCTTGGCTATTAAGTCGGATTTTCTTTGAGTCTCAGCCAGATTGAAATGTACCTTTGCGCGGAAATAGATTCTCCGGATCCAATCTGTGACCTGTATCAGGTATGCATTAGGCATTATATCATTAATATACCTGATAAACTAAAAAGGTTTCTCTGCTTGATATTAAATTGGCAGATGTCACCATTCTGCTAAAAAAAGAGACAGCCTAGAGGAACCTGATCCCCCTGGGCATCTCTCCGGCGCGCCTTCTAAACTCCTCCGGCCAGTTCACCGGATCAAGGCCCCTTTGGCTGAGGAAGGCGGAAGCCCACCTCTCCAGGCCCACGCCGCTGCACCCGGACCACAGAGCCTCACCGCTCTGGGCTTTGACGGTAAAGCCCTTGGGGTACTTCTCGCCGTTCACAGACAGATTCTGAAACTCTATCCAGTTGCCGTTGTAGGGCAGCACCGCCTCATAGTCCACCGTCCCGGCCCCGGTCATCTCGGCGAGGCCCGTCTTGCCCTCCTGGGCCATGAACCAGGGGGTCACCCAGGCCGTCCGCCAGGTCAGCTCCAAGATGTCCTCGAAGATGTGCTTGTAGCAGCCCTTCAGCTTCTCCGCCTGTTCCAGCACCTGCTCGCGCGTCCCCAGCCACACGATCTCAATCCTGTGAAACTCGTCCACCCTCTCGATGCCGTGAATGCCGCCGGACTCGTAGCGGTGGGAGGTGCCGGACCGGTCGAATACGGTTATGGGCAGCTCGTCGTTGGGCAGGGTAGTGCCCTGCAAAAATCCCCAGAAGGTGGGGCACTGGGCGTAGCACATGCCTCCGATGGGCAGGTCGATCTTCTCCTTGACCAGATCCAGGGGCACCTCGTGGGTGACCTTGTAGTGGTCCATGACCTCCTCCCAGAAGGCCGGGTCGCGGGTCTTGGGGGGGCAGACGAAGTAGATCTCCGGATAGACGCCCTGGGCGTGGCCGCTCTTCTTCCAGACGTCCCAGGTGTCCAGCTTGGGAAAGATCATCTCCCGATAGCCCAGGGGGGAGATGATCTCCTCCAAAACGATCTTTTCAAAGGTCCGGAAGACGTGCGTCGCCTGTGGGCCGTATATCCACTGGCCCCGGCTGGCGCCGTGCTTGATCCAGCCCGCCTTCTGCATCTCCTCCGTGGGATCGCGATTGAATTTGGGCTCGCGGGGAGCGCTCTCCCAGAGAAGCTCCCAGTGCTCGGTCTTGCCTCCGTAGCCGCTTTGCAGCTTCTCTTCCAGAAGGCTGATGATCCGGTCAGGTATGCGGTTTTCTATCTCGGACTGGCCGAGCGAGCCCTGCGGCCCCACGTCAAGGGCGATGAACAGCTTTTTGCCGTCGAATTTGATCTCCCGCACATAGGGTATCTTATGCTCTATGCCCCGCTCCGACTCGACCTCGATGTCGAACCTGCCGATTTCCATGCCCCGCACTCCAATCCGGAACTGCTTTCCCAGCAGCTCCGAGAGGGGGCGGCGCAGCCGCAGCAGGGCGTCATGGGCCCGGACATACCTGTCGCTGTCAATTACCAGGTCGATCTTGCTGCCGGACAGCTTCCAGGAGCTGATCTTCGCTCCCTGGCCCTCCGGGGCTCCCTTCTGTAGCAATTGCCCGGCATTTCCAAAGAAGTCTGAAAGGGCAGCCTCGGCCTTTTCCGCGTCCGCGCTCAGCCTCAGGCTTGCCTCCAAGTGAAATTTCATCTCTCCTCCGTGCAATATTGTGTCTCTTCCGCTATTTTAATGTTCATCAGCAGGTCGTCGAGCGTGGAGAGCAATGTGCCTATCTTCTCCGTGGAAAACTCCAGCAGCATCCGTTCGCCCTCTGCCAGAAGAGTCATATTGGGCAGGTTGTCCGGCTCTATGGCCGAGGCCACCGTCCCGGCAGCCTCCCCGCACAGTGTCAGGCGGGCCCAGATCATGCCGTCATGCCTCCTCTCCCGTCCGGTCGCGCGGCTGTACCTCCGGCAGTACAGCCTGCTTTGCATCTGGGCCGTGCAGTTGCTCTCCCACAATCTCGTCCACCAGGGCCAGAAACTTCTCTTCGCTCCCCGGTGGAATGGAGGCCCCGCTGGCAATGGTATGGCCTCCTCCCGCGCCGCCCACGGCGGCAGCGGCCGTCCTCAGGGCAATAGAGAGGTCCAGGCCCCTGGAAATGAGCGGTTTGCTGCCCCGAGCCGATATCTTGACCATATCGTCCTTGTGATTGAGGGTCAAAAGCGGCTTGTCGGCGTAGAGATACCTGATCCCCAGGCCCGAAACAATGGCCCCGGCCTCCATGTTCTCAGTCTGAAGATAGCGGATGCTCTTCATGGTGCGGCTATTGTCCCGCAGTATCCCGACCTCCCGGATGATGTGGCCTCTGTACTCGGCGGCCAGCTTCCTGGCCTCGGCCAGGCTGCCTCTGTCGCCCAGGCACAGGGAGAGGCCCAGGCCGGGAATGTCCCGGTTGCCGCAGGCATTGAGCAGCTCCACCATCTCCTTGGCGTTCTCCACCACCTCGTGATTGAGGCGTATGACCTCGCCGATCACCGCATCTGCCGCAAAGCTGCCCTGCATGAGAAGCTTCAAGGTGATGGCAGTGCATAGCCTGGTCAGCTCCGCCTCCGGCAGGCTCTGCACTTCGCCCCTCACAGCCAGATCCTCCAGGAAGCGGCGTGCCTTCTGGGGATCGCCCGTAAAGTCCAGCAGAGGCTCGACGCTCTCCCTAAAAACCTCTTCCACCGGCCCGTCGGCAGCCATATTCAGGCCGGCTTGCAATTGCACGGCTCCGCTGGCCACAGCCTCTTCCAGAATAGCTTTGTTGGCTCCGATCATGGCCTGCCGGTCGCCCATAGCTCCCACCAGGGCCAGTCCGGACAGATCCGCATTCTCTCCCATATGCCGCACCACGGAATAGACCGTGCCGGAGGCAGAGAGCTCAAAGGCTCCATCGATGCCGAAGAGATGGGGATTGAGGTGCATGCAGCTTAAAGTTCCTACGGGGCGGTGGTGGTCCAGCACAAAGCAATCCTCTTTTATGCGCGATATCAGCTCAGGCTTGCCGCTGCCCATATCGCAAAAAACCACCGGGCCCACTAGCCCTTCCAGTACCGATTCGTCCAGCCTGTTGAGGAGCGTGGCCTGAAAGGATATGCCAGCCCGCAGAAGGGCATTGCAGATCAGCCCTGCCGATGTGATCCCGTCCGCGTCGTTATGCGAGATCACCCGGATGCTGTCGCAATGCAAAATCGACCTGGCAATAGCTTCTGCGGCTTTGTCCAGCCGTTTCATGAGATGAGTATCTCAGCCGTCTCGGGCGAATAGGTCCATTCCGGTGCCAGCCGCCCGGAGTCATGATAGTATTTTACCAGTCTTCTGATCTTGTTTTCGGTGAGCTGCAGGGATCTCTTGTTGTGAACGTCCTTCTTATTGGCTTTGATGTGCTTTCTGACATGCAGAGCCTTTCTCATCAGGTTGCTCAGATCCTCGGGCAGATCGGGAAGGGCATTGTTCTGTTTCAGAACGCCGGTGACGCTCTTTCCTGCAATCAGCTTGGTGGCGGGCACTCCGTATTGATCCCGCAGGGCAAGGCCGATGCGGCTGGAGGGCAGGCCGCTCTCGTGCAGCTTCATGATAGTCTTTTCCAGCTCCTCTTTGGATACATCGCACCAGGCCGGCACTTTGGCTGCGGCTGGCGGGCGGGACCTTGAAGAGCCCTTTTTTCTGCTGTGCATTTTAGCCATCTTAACAATCCTCATTGAATTTCATAAAGGCGAAGGGGTATACAGCCCACTCACGGGTAAGATAAAAAACTTGCGCCGCTCTGACGCCCTTCCGACGCCGGTCCGGCCTGTCCGCAAAGCACCCTCTTGCCAGGGTATGGGGGGAGGCGGGCAACTGATATATAGTCCGGGCGATTTTTATGCAGCGGCATGTTTCCTGATTACGTAAATCAGTTGTTCTATATCGTGGGCGAAGCCGTGGTCCTTTTAATCCTTTTGATCATCATTCTCTCCGTCCTGCTGGCTCTGCTCGTCCTCTATTCCTTTAAGACCGGCAACTTCCTGGCCGCACGGGCAATGCTCCTCGGCATCATCCTCTTCGAGGGCGTGGTCAAGCCCATTTTCGGGGCTCTGCGCATGGACGACTCCATCGTGGACGATGTGGGTGTCAGGCTCCGAAATTACATAAACAACAAGGAGTTTTTGAAGGTTTCATGCCGGGATAGGACCATCTTCATGCCCCAATGCGTTCGCAGCACGGAGTGTCCCGCCAAGCTCACCCCGGAGGGCATAAAGTGCGTAAGCTGCGGGCGCTGCGGCATAGGCGAGGCCAAGAAATTCGCTGAGGGTTTAGGCTACCGTTTCTTCATCGTTCCCGGATCGAGCTTCATAAAGAGGATGATCAAAAAATACCGGCCCAAGGCCATTGTGGGCGTGGGATGCCACATGGAGGTCAAGGAGGGTCTGGACCTCTGCCACCGATATGCTTTGCCGGCAAGAGGTGTGCTTCTCTCCCAGGCGGGCTGCGTGGCTACCACTCTGGACTGGGAGCAGTTTTATGAGGCCATATCCGAGGGCGAGCCCTGTTTGCGCCCTGCCAAGAATGGCATTGCCGGGAAATGATTTGAATCAAAAAAATAGCCTAAAAAAAGTGCTGACTGAAGGTGCAATTTATTCCATGCTGATGGCTTCAGATGGGCAAGCCTCAACGCATGTCTTGCACTCAGTGCACTTCTCTTTGTTTACAACTGCTATTTCTTCGTCATCCAGGGTGATGGCTTCTTCAGGGCATTCCTCGACGCAGGTTCCACAGCTTACGCATTCCTCTCTGTTAACAACTGCAGGCATTATTGACTCCTCCAATTTGCCTCACTCGGCAATTGTCCTGCTTTTATATCCGATATAAGCCTTTCGTTAGCCTTTCCCCAGGGCCCGCTCCGGGCCGGCCCCCCGGCCGGCTGGGAGCGGCCTGAAGGGGCTACTT